>JBBQPD010000369.1:0-6320 GCA_038331535.1 Gemmatales bacterium
CGCGAGTCCACCGGCATAGATCAGGGTCATCCAGTCGAAAACGGCGGCCTTGGTGACCCAACCCTGGGTCGTCAACAGGAGCTTCTCCACGGCTTTCGGCAGCCAGAGTTGCATCGCGTAGCCGCCGGTGTTGGCCGCGAAGATGCCCAGCGCCAGCAGCCACACCGTCGGCCGGCGCAGCGCCGCACGCAACGTCGCTCCGCCGGCAATTTCCGCCACGCGGCGTTACGCTTCGAGGGTCTGCTCCAACCACTCGCGCTCGGCGGGAGTCAACCACTTCGCCTGGCGCGGCCGGTCCGTCAGGAGAAACGGAATCGCGATACCCATCAAGACCGCCGGGAACCCTTCGACGATGAACACCCACTGCCAGCCGGCCAGGCCAAACCAGTCCGCCGCCATCAGCCAGCCTGAGACGCGCGCCCCCACGGCCATGCTCACCGGCACGCCGAGAACCAGGCCCGCGATCGCGCGACCGCGTTGCGCCCGCGGAAACCAGTGCGTGAAGTAGACGATGATGCCGGGGAAAAACCCGGCCTCCGCCAGGCCGAGCAGGAAGCGCGCCAGGTAGAACTGCCCCGGAGTCCGGATCAGCGCCATCGCCATCGAGCAGAAACCCCACGTCACGAGGATGCGCGCGAACCACTTGCGCGCACTCCAGCGCTCCACCAGCAGCGCCCCCGGAATTTCCAGCAGAAGGTAGCCAGCGTAAAACAGGCCGCCGCCCCAGCCGAAGATCGCGGGCGAGAAATCGAGCGCCTGATCCATCCCCCCTTCCATCGCGAAACCGAGATTGGCCCGGTCGAGGTAGGCGATGACGTAGAGGACGAAGACGAGCGGCAGAATTCGCCAGGCGACCTTGCGGTGGATGACGCGCGGGTCCAGGACGGAGCGGTTGGCGGACGCCGCGGGAACAAGAGTCATCGGTGGTCCCACCGCGAGAGAGAGTCGGGGGAACAAACATGGCGCGGTTCATCTTACGAAGACATGGAAATATGGCGAAAAAATGTGTTCCTCTCGAATCCACCGGCTAGAATGCTCTCACCTTATGAGGACCACACCATGAATCGCCGAGAGTTCCTCGCCGCCGCCGTCGCGGTTGGCACCAGCGCTGTTGCGGCCGCCGAGAAGACTTCTCTCCTGCCCATCATCGACACCCATCAGCATCTCTGGGATTTGAAGAAGTTCAAGCTGCCGTGGATCAAGGAAGGCGCGCCGCTGGCGAAGAGTCATGTCACCAGCGACTACGTGCAGGCGACCGCGGGGTTGAACGTCGTGAAGGCGGTGTACATGGAAGTGGACGTGGCCGTCGAGCAGCAACCGGCCGAGGCCGAGTACGTCCTCGCCGTCTGCCGGCGCCTCGATTCGCCGACGGTCGCCGCTGTCATTTCGGGACGGCCCGCGTCGGACGATTTCGCCAAGTATCTCGAACCGTACCGCAACCTCGACCTCATCAAGGGCGTCCGCCAGGTGCTGCACGGCGACAGCACGCCGGCCGGGTACTGCCTCGAAAAGAACTTCATCCGCGGCGTCCGTCTGCTCGGCGACATGGGCAAGAGCTTCGACTTGTGCATGCGCCCCGGCGAGCTGCTCGACGCCGCCAAGTTGATCGACGAATGCCCCGGCACGCGCTTCATCCTCGACCACTGCGGCAACGGCCCGGTGTACGACAAGGATCGCTCGAAGTGGAAGGAAGGCATGGCCGAGGTGGCGCGGCGGAAAAACGTGGTCGGCAAGGTGTCGGGCATCATCGCTCAGGCGACGCCCGGCAAGTGGAAACCGGAAGACCTGGCTCCGGTCATCAACCACACGTTGGAGGTCTTCGGCCCCGACCGCGTCCTGTTCGCCGGCGATTGGCCCGTCTGCACGCTCGGCGCGACCTACAAGCAGTGGGTCGAGGCGCTGAAGACGATCGTCGCCGCCCGACCCGCGGTGGAGCAGCGGAAGCTGTTTCACGACAACGCCGAGCGCTTCTATGGCCTGGAATAAACGGCACAGAATTTGCACGGACGAACGGCTGTGTCATCCGTGCCATTCGAGGTAGAAAAGCACGAAAAGGAGCGGACCATGCGAATCGTTCTGACGGGTTGCTTTCTTCTGCTCTGCGCTCAAGACGTGTCAGCGCAAGTCGCGTTGAAGGAGAACAAATTCGGTACAGGACGGTTCACGGATATTACTCCTCCGCCGCCCAGCGCGGACGTCACTGGAGTGGCCCGCGACCTGGCCTTGCCCGGCGCGCTGCAGGTGAAGGATTGGCAATTTGATCCCGCCCAGAAGTACCAAACCTCGCTGCGCGACAGTCTCGGCAACAAGTGGTACGTCGCCTTCCAGTCCAGTGGGGAAGACTTCACGTCTTCGCCGAAATCGCTCCAGGGTTGGCTCACGCAGACCGAAGCGGGCTGTCTGCGGATTATCACCGTAAAGGGCAGTCTCCTGGTCGGCAATAAGGAATTGAAAGGGAAGGGCGTTCCCGGCTCCTTCGTGCCGACGACCACTCCCGTAAGCAAATAAAACGTCGGCAAGGAGCCGCGCACGCAGTAAGCGGGGCGCATAACGCGAGGAGCCGCGCACGCAGTAAGCGGGGCGCATAACGCGAGGAGCACGCAGTAAGCGGGGTGAAGAACCGCTTACTGCGTGCGCGGCTCCTCGTTTGCATTCATTGCGGCGGGAGGAAGAATATCCGGCTCGATCTGATAGGCGTCCGACAGCTTGTTCATCTGGTTGAACAGCCCGACGACCGCCAGCACTTCTCCCAATCCCTCTTCATCCAGCCCCAACTTCAGCGCCGCGGCGGTGTGGCTGTTGATGCAGTAGCGGCACGAGTTCGTCACCGACACCGCCAGCGCGATGATCTCCTTCGTCAACAGGTCAATCTTCCGGCCCGGCTGCATGATCGCTTTCAACCTCGTCCAGCAGAGGTCAAGGTGCTCCGGGTGGCTCGCCAGCGCCCGCCAGATATTCGGGATGAAGTCGATCTTCTTGGTCGCCTTGATGTCGGCGAAAACGCGCTGCACAATCGGATTCGCGCTGCTCTCGTCCACCAGTTTCACGGTCGCCATGTTCTTCCTCCTGGCCAGTCCTGAGCTTCACCACATTTCTGCCGACGATTATACCCGTCCTGTCGTCCGCTCGTTAGAATGCCACCGTTGCCCGCCTCTCCCCACGCGAACTGCCAGCGCCTCGATCGAAGGAGCCGACCGAACATGAACCGATTCTTTATCAGGGCACTTTCCCTTCTCCTTATCGCGGTCCTCGGCGCGCGCATCGGTGCCGCCGGGCCATTCCCCGATAAAAATCTCGAAACGGTCGTGCGCGCCGCTCTTCAGGAACCCACGGCCGAACTGACCGATGCGAAGCTCGCGAACCTGTCGATCCTGCACGCCGACGGCAAGAGCATCAAAGACCTCACCGGCCTGGAAAAGTGCAAGGGACTCGCCGAGATTCGCATGGCGAAGAACCAGATCGCCGACGTCAAGGCGCTCAAGGAACTGACCAACCTGCAATCGCTCGACCTGGCGGGCAACCAGATCGTCGATATCGCTCCGCTCGCCGGGCTGACGCGCTTGCAGTACCTGGAGTTATCGAGCAACCAGGTCGCCGATCTCAAACCGGTAACCGGGCTGAGCGCGCTCTCCTCGCTGTACTTGACGAACAACAAAATCGTGGACCTCGCCCCGCTGGCGCCGCTGACGAAACTGTCGTCGCTGAATCTCGGCAAGAACCAGATCAAGGACATCGGCCCGCTGGCGAAGATAACGCGCGTCAACGTGCTGGAACTGAGCGACAACCAGGTCGCCGACCTGGCCGCGCTGGGAAAGATGACCGATCTACGGCTGCTCATGGTGGAGCGAAACAAGATCACCGACCTCGCGGTACTGGTCGCCTTGTGCAAGGCCGACGCGGAGGGCGAGAAGCGATTCGCCCCGTACCTGCGATTGTACCTGGCGGGGAACCCACTCACGGACGCGGCGAAAACCGCGCAGCTGAAGGCGCTCAAGGATCTCGGCGTTCGCGTTGAGTGAGCCACGATACGTGCTTGGCGTTTCGCGAAACGCCAAGCACGCGCCGGGCCGCTACTCAACCTCCCGCAGCACAGGCGCCTGCAACGGTCCCGGTCGGCGCGTCGCGGCGATGAAGGCGTGAAGCACTCCTGCCAGATACTCAGCCCATTCGTCGTGGTGTTGCGCCACGTCGTTGACCTCCGATCGGTCCTCCGGCATTACATAGAGCTGCGCCTTCTGTCCCGTCACGGCAGGCGGGAGCAGCAATGCCCAGTCCGGTGTGCGCACGCACAAACCGTTCGCGGCGATCACTGCGTAGTCGCGCACCTTTTCCGCTTTTCCACTGAGCAGCGGCCACAGACTACAGCCGTGCGTATCGGGGGCGTGCAGGCCAAACGCCTCGGCCAGAGTCGCGGACACATCGACCGCCTGCGTCAGTCCCGTCACGCGCCGCCCCGCTTCGGTCCCACCGGGCAGGCGGATTAACAGCGGCAGATGAATCAACTCCTCGTTTGGCGCCGCGCCGGTCGCCCCAATGACGCCATGTTCTCCGAGCGCAAAGCCGACGTCGGCGGTGACCAGGATCAGAACGTCGTCGCTAAGTTCCGCTACTTTTTCCAGAAGCAGGCCGATGCCCGCGTCGAGATAACTCACCGTGGCGGCATAGGTACTTTGAACGCGATAATAGAGATCGTCATCCGCCGGATCGGCCGGCCCCAGGGTTGGATTCGGTAGCGGTTCAATTAGCGGCTCTTCGGACACTTCCTCGTCGTGTGGCCCTTCCGCTTCCTCGTCCTCGTCGTCTTCCTCATCCTCGTCGTCTTCCTCCTCGTCCTCTTCAGGCTGGAAGTAAGACGCCTGGAAATCCGCGGGCGCGTTCCAGGGCGGCAGGAGGGTCTCGAGTTCCAGCCACATCAACCAGTCGTCGCGGCGAGCCAGCTTCTTCAACGCTTTGCCGACGGCCGCGAGGGGCTGGTCGAGAGGTTCTTCTCCTTCGACCGATGCCACGGTGACGACACGATCCCAGCCCGATGGCTCTGGCGTCTCAGTTTGACCGTGCGTGTCGCGCACCAGGCACGTGCTGATGCCCTTCGCTTTCAGCTGTTCGAGCAGGTTGAACGTCTCCGTCGCTTCTGAACCAGGGAAGGTGAAACGACCGGTCAACCAGCTGCGCCACGGCTCGCTCCCGGCCTGGTCCGCGAAGTGCCAGTCGAAGAGGACGCCGGCGGCGGCCAGCGTGTCGAGGTTCGGCGTCTCGATCCAGAGGTTGCCGTAGCAGCCGAGCATGTCGGCCCGCAAGCCACGGGCCACAACGACGACGACCTTCATGCTGCCTCCACGCGGCCCGCAGGCCGTTTGCCGCTTGCGGCTAAGTGGTCCGTTTCACAAATAACGTCGTGGTTGGCCTGTTCCTTCTGGCTACGCAGCGGAAGCTGCTAAAAAGTGCGGCAACGCACGTTTTAGCCAATCAAGCATGTCCTGTCGAGTGAACTTCCACTCGAACGGTCGTGGCGTGCGGTTGCTCAACTCCTCGTCTAGATGCCTTGCCTCGATGCGACGAGCCGTTGTCCACGATGAAGAACAACCGCGTTGCCTCTTGGTAGACTTCCTGTTCCAGCACCTGATCCACCAACAAGCCAAACGGCTTAATCCCCGTCTTCTTCTCGCAGCGGCCCAGCACGATGCCACGATGCACATCCCACGCCGCCAACTATTGCAACGCGCCGTCCCGCTCGTATTCCGCTTCGAGGCGCCGAGTTTGCTTCGGCTGGGGCGGCGTTTCCTCGTGAGTTCGCCCGCGTGCCTGGAGGCTCGTCTTTTCATCCATGCGCAGCACAAAATCTCCCGGTCCCAGCGGCTGGCCTTCCCAGCAGTTCGCGTACCAATCGAGAAGCGGTCCGGCCTTGTCGGCGAACCGCGGAGCCTTCGGAAAAAGCCACTGCTCCTACTGCCACGGTTGGATCGCCGCCTCGTGCAGCAGCCGCCACACCGTGCGGCGGCTGCTCTTCTTGCCCAACGTCGTTTGCGACCGTCGCACCAGATCGGCCAACGACTGCCGGCTCCGTGGTTCTTCGGTCGCGGCGATCACTTCACACGCCATCGCATGGATCAACGCCTGATCCCGAGGGGGAAAAAGCGGGGTTACGCCCGCGCCCCCGTTGATCGTCGATCGCAAAATCACCGTTGGCCCAACGCTTGCGCCAACGTGGCACCTGCCGCGGCGACAGAGCGACGGCCGCGGCAGCGTCCTCGTGGCGCAGGTCCGGCTGCTCCTGAAGGAGCCACACCAGCCGAAAGCGTTGCACAACCCCGCCCGCCGCG
>JBBQPD010000370.1:0-6316 GCA_038331535.1 Gemmatales bacterium
AGCCCCCCGGTGACTTACCGGGGGGCTTACGCCCCCCGCTCGCCGGTTGTGCAACGGCGTCCAAGCGGCGAACCATCAACGGCCCTTTTCCAGGTGGACGCCGTACTCGTTCATTTCGCCCCCGGCCAACGGCGCGAAATACGCCACCTCCGCGGCCAGTTCCTTGCGCAGCGTCGGGGCGTGAACCAGGCCGCGCCGCTCCAGCAGGTCGAGAAACACCTGCCCGTCGCCGCGCCCCTCGTCGGTCGGCGTGACGCCCCAGTGAATCGCCTGCGCCAGGCCGGCATGGTTGACGAACGTGCCGTCCTTCTCCGCGAACGACGCGCCCGGCAGGATGTAGTGGGCGAACGCACTCACCGGCGACGGCAGCAGATCGTGGCAGACGACGAGCGGCACTTTTTGCAGCGCTTTCGCCTGGACCTCATTGATCCAACCGCCGGCGCGCGGCGGATAACCGGCCGCGAGGTAGAGCGCCTGCACTTTGCGCGAACCCGCCGACTTTAGCACGTCGTCGAAGCCGATGACTTCACCCTGGAAGTGGCGCAACACCGCTTCGACGCCCTTGCGGTTCGGACACTTCTCCGCGCGGATCGTGAACTTCACTGGTTGCGCGGGTTTGCCGCGCCGGTCCTTCGGATAGGTGTCGTCCTGGCCGATCATCGGCACCGGACCCAGCGCCAGCCGCACGCTCTTCGACAGGCCCTTGAGGAACTTGCCAAGCAGGTACGCTTCTTCGCAGGTCAGGAAGGGCGAGAGGACGCCGACGACCTGGGAAGCGTCCTTGCGCGCGGCCTCGGCGAATCCCTTGCGGATCGACTTGATGACGTCCGGCCACGGCTTCGGCTCCGGATTGCCGTCCTTGCGAACCAGCGGCCGGCGGAAACGCTCGATCGAGTTGATGTAGCCGTAGCCGAGCCGGCCCTCGTCGCACATGAAGAAGCCCTGCGCCTGCGGATTCTCGCGCGGCCGGAGGCGGTAGACGATGCTCTTGTCTCCGTCGAGGTCGATGCTGCACCCGGTCGAGCAGTCGGGGCAAACGCTCTGCACCGACTTGAGGTTCCAGACTCGATGCTTATAGAGAAAATCGTTGCTGCACAGCGCTCCGACCGGGCAGAGATCGACGACGTTCGTCGCCAGCTTGTTGTCGAGCGGGGCGCCGGGAAACACATCAATCTCGGAGTGGTCGCCACGATTGATGACCGCCAGTTCGCCCTCGCCGCTGATCTCGCGCGTGAAGCGAACGCAGCGCGAACAGAGGATGCAGCGGTCGGTGAACAGCGAGACATTCGGTCCGAGGTTCGGCTTGTTGGCCGGCGTGTTCTTCTCGTCGAGCATCCGGCTCTGGGACCGGCCGAAGTCGTAGCTGAAGTCCTGCAATTTGCACTCGCCGGCCTTGTCGCAGACGGGGCAGTCGAGCGGATGATTCAGTAGTAGACCTTCGAGGACTTGCCCCTGCGCGTCCTTGACCTTCTGGCTATCGGTGACGATGACGGTGCCGTCCTTGGCCGGCGTCTGGCAGCCGGGAACGACCTTCGGCTGCATGGCCGGCTTGCCGTCTTTCATGTCGCCGACTTCGACCAGGCACATGCGGCAACTGGCGACGACCGTCAGCGCCGCGTGATAGCAGTAGTGCGGCACGAACACGCCGCCCTTCTGCGCGGCCTGAATCAGGTTCAGCCGCTCGGTGCCGATATCAACCGGCTTGGTATTAACGTAGACGGTGGCCATGCGCTCGGAGATCCTCTTGGTCGCCGCTTGCGGCTTAGCGGGAGCGACCGCTAAGCCGCAAGCGGCGAATTGGGCGTTACTTCTTCGGCTTGGCGATAATCGCCTTCTTGAACTCGTCGGCGCTCATCTTGCGCACGCTGCCGTCGCCGTACAGGACGGCGCCGCCCTTGGTCGGCGCATCCTTTTCGTAAGCGAGGACCGTGTTCGAGGAGCCGTCGGTCATCTCCAGGAGCTTGACGCCATAGATGAAGACGATGTCCTTGTTGTTCAGCAGGCCGAGCAGGCGCTTGTCGTTTTCGATGTACGGCCCCAGATCCTCGGCCTTGGTCGGCGCCTTGTTGGTGGCGTCTTGAATGGCGTGGTACGCCAGGCCGATCTGCTTGAGGCCATTGACGATCTTGCGGGGGTCCACCTGGCGCGCGCCGGCGGTGGGTGTCAGCGCCAGGCAAACGCCGAGCGCCGCGATGAGGGAGAGCAACACGCGGGTCATGGGAAAATCCTCCAAGGAAGAGCTTACGAGCCGCGACCGTCTGGGAGCGGTCTTCGCCGAAACGCTCCCTGACGGTCGCGGCTCGTAAGGTATTAGTGCGCCGCCACCAATGGCAGCGCTTTCGCCTTCGAGCCGCTGCGAAGATATTGCTCGAACTCCTTGCGGAACTTGCGAATCGCATTCTTCACCGGCCAGCCGGCGCCGTCGGCCAGGCCGCAGATCGTCGTTCCCGGCATGATGCCGATGCGGTCGCCGATCTCTTCGAGAATCTGCAAGTCCTCCAGCCGACCCTGCCCTCGGCGCAGCCGAACCGCGATCTTGAGCATCCAGCCGGTCCCCTCGCGGCACGGCGTACACTGGCCGCACGACTCGTGCGAGAAGAACCGACAGATGTTATAGAGGACGTCGACGATGCTCGTCTCGTCGTCGAAGACGGTGACCGCCGCGGTGCCAAGGCCGAGGCAGCCGACTTTACCGGGGCCGTTGAAGTCGAGGGGTGTATCCAACTCGTCGGCCGTCATAATGCCCATGCTGATGCCGCCGGGGATGACGCCTTTCGCCTTGCGCCCCTTCCAGACGCCGCCGCCGTGCTTGTCGATCAGCTCGCGCGCCGTCACGCCCATCGGCAGCTCGACCAGGCACGGCTTGTTGACGTGGCCGCTGATACAGTACAGCTTCGGGCCGTAACTGCCGGCGTCGCGCGGGTTCTTCGGATCGGGCGGCACGCCGAGCGACTTGAACCAGTCGCCGCCGCGGTCGAGAATATGCGTCACGCAGGCCATCGTCTCAATGTTGTTGACGATGGTCGGTTTGCGGAACGCCCCTTCGACGGCCGGGAAGGGCGGCTTGATGCGCGGCCAGGCGCGCTTGCCTTCCAGGCTTTCGATCAGCCCTGTCTCCTCGCCGCAGATATACGCCGCCGCCCCGCGATGGATAAAACAGTCGAGGTTGAAGCCCTTGCCGAGGATGTTCTTGCCGAGCAGCCCTGCTGAGTACGCCTCGTCGATGGCCCGCTGCATCGCGCGCGTACCGGGGCCATATTCGTAACGGATATAAACGTAAGCGACGGTCGCCTTCACCGCGTAGCACGACAGGATGATTCCTTCCAGCACCTGATGCGGATCCTCTTCCATGAGGACGCGGTTGTTGAAGGTACAGGGTTCGCTCTCGTCGGCGTTGACGCACAGGTAGATCGGACCCGGATGATCTTTGGGCAAGAAGGTCCACTTCAGGCCGGTCGGAAAGCCGGCGCCGCCGCGGCCGCGCAGGCCGGACGACTTGACCGCGTCCACGACCTGCGCCGGCGTCATGTCGTTGACGGCCTTCGTCAGAGCGCGATAACCGCCGTCAGCGCGGTAGGCGTCCAGCGACGGACTCGCCTTCTTGAGGACGCGGCCCAGGAGGACGGGTTCAAAGTCGGGCATAGTTATTTGCGCTCCCCGAAGGGAAATGGCTCCCCGCGCCGAACTATCACTTTCGGACCGAGGCGATACTGATACACAGAGATTATCGTGTCGTCCCACACCGCCTTGTGGATACGGTCGATCAGATCCTGAAACGAGGTCTTGGCGTATTCTTCCCCCGTCATGGTGAAGAGAGGAGCGACATACCGCTGACCTTCCTTTGCTTCTTGCCCCTCCTTGATGATAACCACGGCTCGGTAGTAGGTGTGCCGCTCCAAGTCATTTGGGTCATAGTCCTGCACGACCGGCGGGAGGAACTCGGCGTATGGATCCCCCTCCGGATACTGACTCGGATGGCCGATGTGGGGCGGTACACCTTGGGCACAAATGCCCACATACTCGTCATCGGCCCAGTGCCGAGCGGGCACCTTGATTTCCCATAATGTCGCGTAAATGCTCATTCCATTTCTGCTCCGTCCGCCTCCGATCCTCTTACCACCGACCATCTTCGCTACGATGAGGATGCAACTCCACTAGAGGGAACAACAGGTCGCCAATCGACTGCCCGCAGGTAGCACAGGACATTTCTCTGTCGAGCGGCACCCCACAACCTGGGCAGAACCATCGCGTCAACTTCCTGCCGATTTCGACACCGATCGGTCTTTCTCGTCGTGTCGCGAACCGCTCCTCCAAAGTATCTTGCATGCGACGACTGAGCGTCATGTCACCTGCAACACAAGTATACACACCATCGCTATGCAACATTTCACGCCCGCAATGAGGACAATACACGGGAATTACCTCCGCGGCGTGATGCTATTTCTTGCTATGCCGAAATGTCTTTCTGGCAGAGCGTTCACCGCTTCCGCAGTTCCTCCAGCAGCGCATCCACCTTGTCCGGCGTCACATCGGGTCGGCCCACGTCGTCGATCAGCATGGCTGGCGCACCTTCACACACGCCGATGCACTCGGCGAACTCGATCGTTATCTTGCCGTCCGCCGTCGTCTCACCCGGCTGCACGTGCAACTTCTGACACACGTCCGCCAGTAAATCATCGGCCCCGCGCAGCGCGCACGCCAGGCTGCGGCACACCCACAGGCGCGTCGTGCCGAGTGGATGTTTTTCGTCGCGAAAGAAGCCGTAAAACGTCATCGTGTCGTTGACTTCGGCCGGGCTGAGGTCGAGCAAGTCCGCGATGTCCCGGATGGCTTCCAATGGCACGCAGCGCAGGCGGTCCTGGACCAGATGCAGCGCGGGCAGCGTCGCCGCCTGTTTGCTGGGGAAGCGCGGCAGGTACTTGTCGCGCACCTCGCCGAGGATTTCGGTTTTTACGTCCGCCCATGCGCTCATCGATCCAACTCCGCCGCGATGATGTTCAGACTGCCCAGCACCGCCACGATGTCGCTCAACTGATGGCCGACGATCAGGTACGGGAACATCGCGAAATGGATGAATGACGGCGGCCGCGTTCGCGCCCGGTAAGCCGTGCCGCTGCCGTCGGCGACGACGTAGAAGCCCAACTCGCCGTTGGGCGATTCGATGGCCCCGTAGACCTCTTCCGTCGGCGTGTTCCACTGCCGATTCGTCATGATTAGCTCGAAGTGCTGAATCAGCCCTTCGATGCTGCGATAGACCGACAGCTGATTCGGCAGCACCGCCTTGCCGTTTACGTCCACGTTGATCGGCCCGGACGGCAGGTTCTCCAGGGCGGCTTCGATGATCTTCAGGCTTTCCAACATCTCGTCCATGCGCACGAGATAGCGGGCCAGGCAATCGCCCGTCGTGCCGCAGATCACCTTGAACGACGAGTTCAACTCGGCATAAGCGAGGTACGGCTCGTCCTTACGCAGATCGCGCACCACGCCGCTCGCGCGGGCGATCGGGCCGGTGGCGCTGAGATTGATCGCGTCCTCTTTGGAAAGGACGCCAACGCCGCGGCAGCGTTCGATGAAGATGCGGTTGCGGTTAAGCAAGCGGACCACGTCATGCCAGGCTTTCGGGAATTCCTTGACGAAGGCCCGCACCTTGGCGATCCACTCGTCGTCCACGTCGCGCAACAGGCCGCCGACGCGGGTGTAACTGGGATGAAAGCGCTGGCCGGACGCCCATTCGCAGATGTCGTAGATCTTTTCCTTCTGATTGAAGGCGTACAGGAACGCCGTGAAGCCGCCGAGGTCAAGCGCTGCCGCGCCACAACAGAGCAGGTGATCGTGAATGCGCATCAACTCGGCGAAGATCGTGCGGATGTACTTGCAGCGCGGCGTCAGCTCGATTCCCAGGAGCTTCTCGACGGTGTGATGCCAGGCGATCTCGTTGGCGACCGGCGAGATGTAGTTCATCCGATCGACGATCGTGACATACTGGTTGTAGTCGAGATGTTCGCCGAGCTTCTCGAAGCCAGAGTGCAGATAGCCGATATCGGGCACCGCCTTGACGACCGTTTCGCCGTCGAGCGTTAGGATGAGGCGCAGCGTGGTGTGCGTGGCCGGATGCTGCGGCCCGAAGTTGAGCGTCCAGAGATAGTCCTTATCGACGCCTTCCGGCGGGGCGAGTGCGTCGGCCAACTGCAGGGGCATTCCATCCTCCGCGTGTTGCCGCGTGCGGCGTAGCGGGGGCGCCGCGAAGCCCCCAGCGGCAAGACCGCCTGATTCCGCCCCCGGAATCGGCGCGAAGGTTTGCCGGTCCCCCCGGGCC
>JBBQPD010000371.1:0-6308 GCA_038331535.1 Gemmatales bacterium
GATAGGAAGACGGTGTTGCGCGCCGGGACATAGGTAACGGGAATGCCGGTCGTCATCGCCGCCTCGTCGCGGTCGCGCGGCACCGGCACGTCGGCGGTGAGGGCGGAACCGCCGAAGGCCCGCAGGTCAAGGTTCATGAAGCGATGTTCCTTCGCCCCCAGCGCCGCGGCGACCTGCTTCGCGGCCCCCAACTCGACGGCATGGCGCTGCCCATAGGCGATCGTCAGGGCATGGCAAGTGAAGCCCTGACTCTGCGCGATCGCCAGTACGGTAGACGAATCGAGTCCGCCGCTGAGCAGGACCACCGCTGGTTTGGGGTCGGACGCCATCGAAACATTCCTCAGTGAATTACGGCGGGAGCGCGGCTTGCCGTTTCGCGTGAAACGGCAAGCCGCTCACTTCTTCAGGAGTTCCTTCACCTTCTCTTCGATCACCCTGTAATCGACTCTCTGCTCGCTGGTGGGCAACTTCAGCGCAATGCGGTTTCGCTGATCGAACACGAACACTGCGGGGACCACTTCAATCCTGAACTTCGACTGCCAAACGACGGGCATCTCATCCAGGTTCAAGTTGATGACTTCGACGGCTTTCACTTTCTCCAGGAAAGCAACACAACTCCCACGCGCCTCCGTATCTTTCGGGTCATCGATGGTGACCGAGATGGCGACAAAATCGTCCTTGCCGTACAGCTCACGCAGTCGAACCAGACCCGGAAACTCCTTCTTGCAGGGCACACACCACTGCGCCCAGATATCGACGACGACGACCTTGCCCTTGTGCGAGCGCACTTCTTTCATCAGGTCGTCGTACTTGACGGTGCGCAGCTCGATCTTGGGGTCTGCGGCCGACACGAGAGTGGCCGTCGTCAAGAGTATCATCAAAACGATTCGGGCTAACCGAACCATGCTTCTCTCCGTTCGTAAGGGCAAACGACTACTGTTCATGACGGTCGCACTTCGGTCATCGTAGCCTTCCAGCGGAGCGCTTGCCAGTCAGCGCTCCGGAGGCGTGTTCGCGGTTTTCCCTTTGCTCTCTTGCGAAATCTCGCCAGAATGAAGTCACACGCTTCCCCACATCGGGGTTCGGCCATGCGCTACATCATCGACGGATACAACCTGCTGCACGCGACCGGACACCTCTCCGGCAAGGTCGGCGGTCACGTCCTGGAATGGGCTCGGAAGACGCTGCTAAGTCGGCTCGCGACCTTCGTCAAAGCGGGCGCCGGCGGCGTCACCGTGGTCTTCGACGCACGCAAGGCGCCGCCTTCCGTCGCGCCGGAACAGAACTACCAGGGCGTTCACGTCTTCTACGCGCTCAAGAGTGAGGCCGACGACCTCATCGAAGAATTGATCCTCGACGACGCCGCGCCGCAATTCCTGACTGTCGTCTCGGACGACCGCCGGCTGCGCGAGGCCGCCCGCCGCCGGCACTGCCCGACGCAAAGCTGCCTCGACTTCTACGACGAAACGGAAAAGCCGCCTCGGACGCCGCTGATAGATGAACCGAAGGAAAGACCGCCGACGCTTTCGGAGAACGAGGTGCGCGCCTGGCTGAAGGCGTTCGGGGCCGACGAGGACGACTGATCTTGCTGCGAAGCCGCGGATTTATTACCACCATCGGTATGGGAATTCGCACGATCGTTTTCGATTTCGGCAACGTCCTCGGCTTTTTCAGCCACCGCCGCGCCGCGGAACAGCTGGCGGCCTACTCCGGCCACGGCAGCGCGGACGCGATCCAGTCGTTCCTCTTCAACGGCAGGCTAGAAGACGATTACGAAAGCGGACTGCTCGACAGCGCGGCCTTCCGCGTTCTGGTGCGCGACCGATGCCGACTCACCTGCGACGACGATCAATTCGACGCCGCCTACGCCGACATGTTCGTACCCAATCCGGAAACCTGCGAACTGCTGCCGGAGCTGCGCGAGCGATACCGACTCGTGCTGCTGAGCAACACCACCGATATACATTCGCGCTGGTTCCTGCGCCAGTTTGCCGACGTGGTCGCTCACTTCGACCGCGTGGTATTGTCGCACGAGGTCGGCGCTCGCAAGCCCCACCCGCGCATCTACGAACACTGCCTCGACCACGCCGGATGTGCGGCGTCGGAGTGCCTGTTCGTCGATGACATGCCGGCCAACATTGAGGCCGCCCGCGCCTGCGGTTGGCAGGGCATCGTCTACGCGCCGGGCGGCGACTTCATTCGACAGTTGTCTGAGCTAGGAATCCATATAGCCCCGGCTTGCCGGAGGTAAGAAGTTCCCCCCGATAAGCCGGGGGCGCTAGGAGGAGGACACGATGAATCCCATCGAGAAATTCGACCCCGAAGTCTGGCAGGCCATCGCCGCGGAGCGCCGCCGGCAGCAGACTGGGTTGGAGATGATCGCGTCCGAGAACTACACCAGTGCCGCCGTGCTGGCCGCGCAGGGTTCGGAGCTGACCAACAAGTACGCCGAGGGCTATCCCGGCAAGCGCTACTACGGCGGCTGCGAGTTCGTGGACGTGGCCGAGAAGCTCGCTATCGAGCGCGTCCTGAAGCTGTTCGGCGCCGAGCACGCCAACGTCCAGCCGCACTCCGGAGCGCAGGCGAACATGGCCGTCTACTTCGCCTGCCTCGAACCGGGCGATTCCATCCTGGCCATGAACCTCGCCCACGGCGGCCACCTGACGCACGGCATGCACCTGAACTTCTCCGGCAAATTGTACCGCGTTCACCATTACGGGGTGCGCAAGGACGACGAGCGCATCGACTACGATCAAGTCGCCGCCCTGGCCCGCGAACACAAGCCGAAGCTGATCGTCGCTGGCGCCAGCGCCTACTCGCGTACCATCGACTTCAGCCGCTTCGCCGAGATCTGCAAGGAAGTCAAGGCGCTGTTCATGGTGGACATGGCCCACATCGCCGGCCTCGTCGCCGCCGACCAGCACCCCAGCCCGGTGCCGTGGGCCGAGTTCGTGACTTCGACGACACACAAGACGCTGCGCGGCCCGCGCAGCGGCTTCGTTCTGTGCCGCAAGGACTGGGCGGCGAAGGTCAACCAGGCGGTATTCCCTGGCATGCAGGGCGGCCCGCTCATGCACGTCGTGGCGGCGAAGGCCATCGCCTTCAAGGAGGCGCTGCAACCGTCCTTCCGCGGCTATGCGTCCCAGACCATCGCCAACGCCCGCACCATCGCTCATGAGTTGGGTAGCGCTGGCTTCCGCCTCGTCTCCGGCGGTACCGACAATCACCTCATCCTGGTGGACGTGACCTCGAAGGGCTTGACCGGCAAAGTGGCCGAGCGCGCCCTCGACGCCGCTGGAATCACGGTCAACCGCAATGGCATCCCCTTCGACACGCGGCCGCCACTCGACCCCTCGGGCATCCGCATCGGTACGCCGGCGCTGACGACGCGCGGCATGCGCGAACCGGAGATGCGGCGCATTGCGGCGTGGATGACCGAGGTGCTGGCCGCGCCGGAGGACACCGCTGTGCAAAAAAGGGTGCGCGGGGCAGTGGAGGAGATGTGCAAGTCGTTCCCGGCGCCGGCGAACGCGGGTTGACGACGGGGTGATGCAGAAGCTGCTGTCGGTGTTTGGGTTGGTTGGTTACAATGGAAGCATGACGAGACCGACAGGTGAAGGCGGACTGGCAATGCCCCCAAACGAAGACTGCCCGAACTGTCACCGGTTAGTTGAAGACTGGCACGTCGAGTGGTACAAGACCGAAGGACCGTCGCTTTATCGAGGACTGGCGGCACTGCGCGGACTCGTATGACGTTGAGCCTGACGCCTTCGGCGATGGCTGCATGACGTACTACTTCCCCATCATGATCGAACGTCTGGAGGAAGGAGAGGACGAATGATGCACACACGCCGTGTCTGGTGCCTGAGCGCCGTCGAGAGCCCCGGGGCCCTCGCGCACATGCTCACCCAGCGGACCTGGACGCTCTGCGCCGCCTTCTGCGTCGTCGGCCGGGAAGACTACCTCTTCCTGAACGATGCGACGTGCGAGGATGGTGCCGGCGAATTCGCGATTCTGAAGCGCTTGCCCGACGGCACGTACCTCCAAGTGGAGTCCGTGACGTTCAGTTGGTGCGACGAACGCCAAGGGCTCGCACATATCGAAGAGGCTCTGGCCAGAAAGTACGACGGCTACGACTTCGTCCGCCTCGTGCGCCCGGTCATCGAGACCTCACAGCAACACGGTCGTTGTGGTTCCTGCGCCTGACCAGCTCCGAAGAAACCGGAAAACGACGCCCCCTGCATCCGCAGGGGGTATTTTTCATGGCCAAAAAACCCTCCATGCGGAGCATAGAGGGTCAGGCGATTCTTCGGGTCGCCCATCAGAAGTGACATCCCGTCGGCAGCGAGAACCGCGGCTCCGGCTAGTGCCTCACGGTTTTCACGCGGGGGTGCAGAACTGCGGAGCGGACGATTCGGGAGATAGGAGCGCGCCGAGCTTGATGGTCAAGGCAGCGTGCGCTTGCGGGTTGCTCTTGGCGCGGTTGCCGATGGCGTAGGTCACGCTGTTGAAGAGTGACCAGGCCGTGCGCGGCTGGAACTCCTCGAACGACGGCGCACGCCATTCCTTCAGTGCGGTGTGGATCGTGCGCGGACTGAGGATCTCGGCCTCGTAGCAGCGCAGCAGCAGCGACTCCGCCTCCGCGTCCTTGAGGTCGCGGCAGGTGAGCGCGCGAATCCGTTCGGCTTCCTGCTGTTTAAACGACTCGATCTTCGAGACCGCGAGGCACAGGGCTTCCTGATACCGGGTGACGCCGTTCGTCGTGTGCTTGCGGGCGATGGTCTCCTCGACGCGCCAGGCGCCGTTGTCACAAATGAACACAGAATGACCATAGCCGAAGCGCAGCGAACAGGACTTGTCGAGGCTGGACGCGATGGCGCAGGCGAGCGAGACGCCGGAGACGATGGCGCTCTTGAGCACGAGTGTGCCCCAGAAACGCTGGTCGTCGCGGGTCAGGCCGAGCTTCATCTTGTCGACGCCGTAGCCGGCCTCGTCGAGGGCCTTCACGGCGAAGTCGAGCACGGTGTGGTGCGGGACGGGACGCCAGCGACCATCCGGCGGCGGGCAGGGGACGACTTCGAGTTGCTCGCGAGTCACCTCGCGGGCGCCGCAGTGCAGGATCATGTTGGCAGTGGACATGCGATGGACTCCTTCTGACAGACGATGGTGTGAAGAATCACGCCGCTGCGACGAAATGCCGCAGTGGAGCGGGATGCTACGCCGACGCGGCGTCCTGTCAAAAGGATCTCTGTGCCCTGGGACTCAAGTTCTTGACCATTCCGCGCTTCTCTGTCACGCTTGCCGCACTATGCGACAACCGCAAACCGTCCCGAAGCAGTACGCCGGCAAGTGGGTGGCGTGGACCCGAAACGGGATCTACATCGTAGGAGCAGGCGACACGCCCGAGGACGCCCGCAAGGCAGCCGAGGCTCACGGTATCGATCCATCGATCAACTGGGAACCCGGTATGGGCATCGCCCTGGAGTGGGTGCCGCCGGCGAACGAGCGTTTCATCGGCACTATTCCCGCATGACGTTTCCCTACCGCGCCTACGAGGTGCTACCGACACCCAGCATCCCGAATGGTATCTTGCACCGGCCCGTCATTCCCGTGCGCGTGTCCGGCCCCGCAGGGGACCAGGTCATCCTGGGACTCGTCGATACGGGGTCCGATGTGTCCGTCCTCCCGGCGTTCCTGCTCGACCTTCTCGGCGTTCAAACCAGCGGTGAACAGGGCCACTTCCGAGGCGTCGGTGGGCAGTTCGTGACGGCCCTCTATGCAGAGGTCGGACTGGCGTTGGATCACGGAGACGGACTTTGCCGCTGGTCGGCGAAGATCGGTTTTCTCGACGGCCACGACGTCGCCATCCTCGGACACGCTGGCTTCCTCGAATACTTCGACGCAACGTTCAAGACGGCGCGGCGTCGGCTGACCTTGAAGCCCAATAACCGGTTCCCAGGGGAAATCGAGAAGTAATCGTCCATTCCTACCTGTTTCCAGACACTGTACGTCGAACGGGCATTCACACATCGACGCACCATTTCCCCTTGCGCCGCTTCACTTCCTCGGCGATGCTTTCCCACTTGTCAGCGCGAGCCGACAGGGTATCTGCTGAGAACGGATCTTTCCACCACCGAAAGGAGGACACCATGTCCACGACCCCTACGAAAACGAAGAAGCTCAAAGCCCCAGGCAAGCCCCCGGAATTGAAGGTCGGACCGTTCCAGGGAGGGATCGGCGTCGCCGTCTGGCTGAACGAAATCCAGACCGTGGCCGGCCCGAAGGCGATTCGCGCCATCACCATCGCC
>JBBQPD010000372.1:0-6293 GCA_038331535.1 Gemmatales bacterium
GTTTGGGAACGCACTCCGCGAAACTCTGTTTCGCGTTACGTCCTGCGGCCTTGTCCCTGAGAAACGGGAAACAGAGTTTCCCGGAGTGCGTTCCCAAACAGAGTTTGGGAACGAGGGGGGTCGCTCTTGGCACGCATGTTATTTCGTCAACATTCCTTATCGCGCATCCGTAAACCTGCTCTCGCCCTTCACCAGCGGAACGAGAAGCTCCTCCCCCAACCGTTTCGTGAAGGCGTCCGCTCCGCGCTTCAGAACGTGATGACCGTCCAGAAAATCACCGTCGTCCAGCCAGTTCCGGGCATCGACGATGGCGACGCCTTCCTGCCGGCGCATCTTGGCACACCAGTCGTCGATCTGCCGGGGACCGTCCGCCGCGTACCAACGGCGAAACTCGGTCGATTCGGGTGTCAACAACAGCACCACCTGGACGCCGTCCTTGCGACACAGCGCCAGGAATTCCCGATAAGCCTGCGTCGCCGTTTCCTTGATGCGGAACTCCTGCATGGGCGGATAATAGCCTTCTTTCGCCGATGCTGTCGCGCGCTGGATAAGCTCCGGGGTTTCCTCCCTTGACAGCGCCCAGCCATCGTCGCCGCCGAGCGGCCCGAGTCGGATCAGCTCCGTTTCGAGCGGATTGCCGGGCGTGATCCAGGCCGGCGCCACGCGATGGACGATCTCATTGCGATGCCGATACCAGGGGATGAGCCGCGTCAGGAAAAAGCGGCCATAGAGCTTGGGCCACTCGACGTACTTGTGCAGCAACGGCAGTTCGAGAGCGGTCATCGACCCCGTCGTCGAATTGTCGATGCGGTTGGACAGGCACGGCGGCATGACCTCCAATACGATCCAGTTCGGGCGAACGCCGGCGCGGCGGAGGCGCGTGTATTCCATCAAAGTCAGGACCGGTCCCGCAGCCAGGTGAGAGTAATTGAACGGCAACACCTGGGCGCCGGTGGCCGTTCGTAGTTCCGGCAGGATTTCGGGACGGAACGACATCACGGTGCGCGAGCTGCCCATCAGCAGGAGAAGCGGCCGGTCCGGCGTTTCGGCCAGGCGAGAGCGCAGCAGCGCGAAGCGGAACCCGAATTCGGCGTCAAACAACCCAGGGTGCCGGCCGTCGGCGATGACGTCGAACAGCAACTGCGCCGCGACGAAGAACGAAATCCCGGCTATTAGTGCCGTTCTGGCTTGCGTGGCGGTTCGACAGCGCATGGGAAATCCTCCGCTCACGCTTCAGAACTGGAAGTAAATGAACGCCTTTTCCGACCCCGGCGAGAGGACCATCACCATGAGCAAAATCACGGCATAGCCCAGGCCCAGCATCGCGGGCGGCAGACGCAGCACTACGCCGGGCCAGATATCGAGGCGGGACAACACGTGGATCAGGGCGAAGAGTCCCAGCGTCCAGACCAAACTGGTCATCGGAATCGTCAGGGCGAGGCCATGTTGCAGCCCCGCCAGGCGCGACAGAATCGTTCCCGCCTCCGTCAACGACGTGGCCCGGAATAAAACCCAGCACACGGTCACGGTCAGGAAAGTGACTGCAACGCGAAGCACCGTGCCGGGCACCGAGCGCAACGCGGCGTCCAATCGCGGCGACCCTGCGCAATAGCCCTGGAACGCGCGATGGAGAATCAGCAACAATCCATGCACGCAGCCCCACACGACGAAGGTCCAGTTCGCACCGTGCCACAGGCCGCCCAGGGCCATCGTCAGTAACAGATTGCGTGCCACCATCCAGGCCGAACCGCGGCTGCCGCCCAGCGGAATGAACACGTAATCGCGCAGCCAACTGGAGAGCGACATATGCCAGCGCCGCCAGAAGTCGCTGACGTTCAGGGCGAGGTAGGGGAGGTTGAAGTTCTGTGCCAGCTTGTAGCCGAGCAGGTGCGCCGAGCCGATCGCCATGTCGCTGTAGCCGGAAAAATCGCAGTAAATCTGCACCGCGTAGGCCAGCGTCGCCAGCCAGATCGCGGCGCTGCCGAACTGCTCGGGTGTCTTGTACACCGGATCGATGAAGAGCGCCAGGCGATCGGCAACGACGAGCTTCTTGAACAGGCCCGTCAAGAAGCACTGGATTCCCAGCTCCATGCGCGCCCAGTTCCAGTGCTTGGGCCGGCGAATCTGCGGCAGGAAGTCGCGGGCACGGACGATCGGACCGGCGACCAGGTGCGGGAAGAAGGTGACGAACAGCAAGAAGTGGCCCAGGTTGCGCTCGGCAGGTATTTTCCGCAGATACACATCGACGGTGTAGTTAATGGCTTCAAACGTATAGAACGAGATGCCGACGGGGAGAATGACGGCGAGCAAAGGCATCGAGACCGTAAGCCCCGACGTGGCTAACAACTGTTGGAGTGAGTCGAGGAAGAAATTCGCGTACTTGAAGTAGGCCAGCAGGCCGAGGTTGAGGACGAGACTGACGACGAGCAGCAGTTTGCGGGCGCGTTTCGACGACCACGCGTCCATGCCGCGTGCGAGGTAATAATCGATCGTCGTGCAGACGAAGATCAGACAGGCCAGCCAGCGATTCCAGGTCGCATAAAAGGTGAAACTGGCGACCAGCAGCAAGCCGATACGCGCGCGTTGACCGCGCAGCGACCAGTACAGCGCGAAGACGATGGCGAAGAAGAACAGGTAAGGCTGAGAGCAGAAAAGCATGGGAATCCATTCCCGCAACAGGAGAAAGCGATCCAATCGCGCGCCGAATCCTTCGAGGTCGCGAATCAGAACGACAAAGATTTTCCTCAATCCGGAGCGGCTGGCATCGATTTTTCTTCGCCGCCTCTCACCAGCGGCCGGAGCACTTCCTCCCCCAGCCGCTTCGTGAAAGCGTCGGCGCCCCGGTCCAAGACATGATGCCCGTCCATGAAATCGCTGTCCGCCACCCAGGCGCGCGCATCGATGATTTGAACGCCGTACTGCCGACGCATTTCGGAGCACCAGTCGTCGATCTGCCGCAGTGATTCGGCCGAGTACCAGCTACGAAACTCCGTCGATTCCGGAGTGAGCAACAGCACCAGCCGTACCCCGTCGGTGTGACACTTCGTTATCAATTCCCCGTACGCACGGGTAGCCGACTTCTTGATGCTGAATTGCTGCAAACGAGGGACGTAATCCGCCCGGGCCGCCTCCGACGCGCGCCGGATGAGATCGGGAGACCCAATGCTCATTCTTGACCAATGATCGTCGCCGCCGAGCGGCGCGAGGTGGATCAACTCCGAATCGATGTAACTGCCGGGCGCGGTCCAGGCGGGAGCCAGGCGACGAACGATTTCTCCCCGATGTCGGTACCAGGGGATCAACCGGAACCGGATATATCGGCCGTAGATCATCGACCAATCGAAATAGCGTTGTAACAGTGCGAGGTCGAAGACCGTCATGCACCCGACCGCCTGCGCCGGGTTCTCCAGGGACAAGCACGGCGGCATCACCTCGACCACCAGCCATTCGGGACGGACGCCGGCGCGCCGAAGCCGCTGGTATTCCATCAAGGTCAGGATCGGCCCCGCCGCCAGGTGGGAATAATTGAAGGGCAAGACGCGCGTGCCATCGGCCGTTTGCATCTCCGGCAAGGTTTCGGGGCGGAACGCGGCCACGGTCCGCGAGCTGCCCATCAGCAGGAGCAGCGGACGACCCGGAGCTTCGGCCTGGCGGGCCTGGAGCAGTGAAAGACGAACGCCGTACTCGCTGTCGAACAACTCGGGATGGCGCGTGTCGGCAACCACGTTGAACAGCATCTGGGCGGCGACAAAGAAAAATGCCCCAGCCGCAAGCGTCGTCCTGGCTTCTCCGTTGGTCCGGAAACGCATGAGGATTATCCTGCTCCGTTCAGGCCGGGAAATAGCGAACCGCAAAGATAACGCGCCCCTTTCTACCCGGAGTTCAAGCCGCCGGTCAATAGGATCGCGACTGGCGGGCTTCCCCATTCTTGCCTTGAGGCCCGTTCACGGGCCTTTGCCGCGGAGCGGTAATAGACCCGTCCTTCAGGGCGGGGCGCGCGCTCAACAATTACGAGAAGCAACCGTGTAATTCCGTTTCGCGCGCACGCTGTTCTCGGATATGATTCTCCTGTCCGCGTTTGAGATTCGGGAGACCAATTTATGACGATCACGGCGGAAAAACTCCTGACGGCGGAGGAGTTCGCGCGTCGTCCCGATCCGGAGGATGGGTCGAAAGAAGAACTGGTACGGGGAGTGGTCGTCACCATGCCGCAGCCAGGTTTTGATCGCGGCGTTTGCCAGCTGCGCACCGGAGGTCTCCTCGACGCCTTCGTCCGGCCGCGTCGTCTCGGCCGCGTCGCGGTGGAGAGCGGGCTGGTCACCGAACGCGGTCCCGATACGGTGCGCGGGCCAGACGTGTCCTACTGGAGTGCCGCTCGCCTGCCGCTCGACCAGCGGCCGCGCGGCTATCCCGACGTGGCGGCGGACCTGTGTGCCGAAATCCTGTCGCCAAGTCGCCGCCGGGCCGACATCGCGGAGAAAGTTCGGGAATACCTGGAACGCGGTGTTCGCCTCGTCTGGGTCATCGATCCCATTGCTCGAACCGTGGCCGTTCACCGCCCGCAGCAACCCGAACACGTCCTGACCGCCAGCGATACACTTACTGGCGAGGATGTCCTCCCGGGGCTCGAGTGCCCCGTGGCAGACCTGTTCGATTGAAGTCGGCGGGGTCCGATCATGCCATTGTTAGATCATTTTCATCCGCCGTTGAGCGTCGAGCGCCACTGGGAGTCGTTCCACGCGCGCTGGGCCAGTGCCATCGGCGACGCGCTGAACGACGGGCGCTTGCCTTCCAGTTTCTTCGCGGAGATTCAGACCCATGTCGGGCCGCGCGTGGAAATTGACGTGGCGACACTGGACCAGTCCGACAGCAACGCGTCCATGGGAGGCACGGCGACAGCGACGCTGACGGCGCCGGAACAGGCGACCTCCGCTCCCGCCCTGGTCATGCCGGCCGCGTTCCCGGATGACCTTGAGGTACTCCTTTTCAACAACGACGGCGGCCCGAGGCTCGTCAGTGCCATCGAACTGGTCAGCCCAGGCAATAAAGATCGCGCCGCTGCCTGCCGGGCCTTTGCCGTCAAATGTGCCAGCTACCTGGTTCAGGGCGTCGGCCTGGTGATCGTCGATGCGGTAACGAATCGTCAGGCGAACTTCCACGAGGAGATCCGGCGCCTTCTGGAGCTGGGCGACGAGTTCCGCTTCCCGATGAGGTCGGCTTTGTATACCGTCTCTTACCGCCCGGTTCTCCGAGGTGACGCGGATCAGATCGACGTCTGGCCGGAAGCCATGACCCTGGGCCAACCGTTGCCGACGGTATCGTTGCCGATAAAGGGTTACGGGATCATCCCGCTCGAACTTGAAGTCACTTATTCCGACGCGCGCCGCCGGCTCCGGCTGGGTTGATTCTGAGGTCACGATTGGAGAGGACAGCAATGAACAAGCAGTTCAGCCTGACGGTGAGCGCAATTCTCGTGACGGTCGTGCCGCTACCGGCCGCCGAGCCATTTTCCCTCAAGGAAGGCGACCGCGTCGTCTTGCTCGGCAACACGCTGATCGAGCGCGAGCAGCGCTACGGCTACTGGGAACTGGCGCTGACGGCTCGCTTCCCCGGCGTCACGTTTCGCAATCTCGGCTGGAGCGGCGATACCGTGTGGGGCGAGGCCCGCGCCGGTTTCGGCTCACAAGCGGACGGCTTCCGGGAATTGAAGGAACACGTTCTGGCGCTGAAGCCGACGGTGCTCATCATCGGCTACGGCGGCAACGAGGCGTTCGACGGACCGGCGGGGCTGCCGAAGTTTGAGAAGGGGTTGAACGAGTTGCTTGATGCGCTGGCACCGACGAAGGCGCGGGTGGTGTTGCTGTCGCCACCGCTGGTCGACGAATTTAGTTGGCCCGGAGGCAGCGTTGATGACCGCAATCGCTGTCTCCGGCTCTACACCGATGTCATCAAGCAGACCGCCGAGCGGCGCCAGGCTGTTTTCGTAGCCGAGTTCTGCCAGCGCTACGGACCGGCCCACCCACTAACCGATGACGGCACGCACCTGACGGCCATCGGTTATTGGCAAACCGCCCAAAACCTTCTAAACGAGTTGAGGTTGGGAGCTGGCCCAGGGCTGGAACCCGTCGAGCTGGTGGGGGAGAAGCCACTGCCCTTGCTACAAAAAATCCTACGCAGCCCGCCGGTGCCCCCGACTCCAGGAATTAAGAACCTTCCCCGGCAGGCCGACTGCATTGTCCGTGCGAGGAATCTCAAGCCGGGGAAGTACACACTGAAGATCGACGGTAAGGCGG
>JBBQPD010000373.1:0-6279 GCA_038331535.1 Gemmatales bacterium
AGGGCGTGTCCATCGTCGCGCTGGGCGACGTCTTCAAGGACCACGTTGCCGGCTGCCGCGGCAACCTGAAAGACCTGGCCGAAGACAAGAAGGTCAAGGAACTTGGCAACACCGTCGATCTGCCCGACGACCGCTGCTTCGCCGGCCTCGACGCCTTCGAGAAGGTCATCAGCAACGACGCCGTCAACTACGTCATCCTGGCCACGCCCCCCGGCTTCCGGCCGCTGCACATTCAGGCCGCCGTCGCCGCCGGCAAGAGCCTGTTCACCGAAAAGCCCGTCGCCGTGGACGGCACCGGCATCCGCAAGGTACTCCAGGCGTACGACGACTCCATGAAGAAGGGTCTGCACATCGCCGCCGGCACGCAGCGCCGCCACCAGGCGCCGTACATCGAGACGGTCAAACGCATTCAGGACGGCGCCATCGGCGAGATTACCTCCGGGCGTTGCCACTGGAATCAGGGCAACATCTGGTTCCGCCCGCGCAAGCAGGGCATGACCGACGTCGAGTACCAGATCAACAACTGGTATCACTTCCTCTGGACCTGCGGCGATCACATCGCCGAGCAGCACGTCCATAACCTGGACGTCATCAACTGGATCATGAAGGGCCATCCGACCAAGTGTTCCGGCATGGGCGGCCGCGTCAACCCCTGCAAGGATCCGAACGTGGACGGCCAGATTTACAACTACTTCTCGACCGATCTGGAATACGCGAATGGCGCGCACATCCTGAGTACCTGTCGCCAGATTCAGGGGGCGGACGGCGGCCTCGACGGCGGCGTCTCCGAAGTGGTCGTCGGCACCAAGGGCAGCAGCCAGGTGAACTCCTACACGATCAACGGCCAGTCGGTCGGCGGCCCCGGCGGCATCGATCCCTACGTGCAGGAACACACCGACCTGATCGCGAGCATCCGCGACAGTAAGCCGCTCAACGAGCTGAAGAACGTCGCCGAAAGCACGCTGACGGCCATCATGGCCCGCATGTCGTGCTACACCGGCAAAAACGTCACCTGGGACCAGGCGCTCAACAGCAAGCTGGACACCATGCCGGCGAAGCTGACGCTGGATATGAGCCTGCCGGTCAGCGAAGTTCCTGTGCCCGGCAAGACGAAGCTGATCTGATCGTCCGTCGCCGTGATTTCGTTTAGCCGCGACCCGACGGGGAGCGCGGGGCTAAGCCCCGCGCTCCCCGTGGGGTCGCGGCTATTGATCGTCAAGTTGACTGCATCATGCGGCTGAAGACACTCTGAAGATCAAAAGCTGATAGCTGTCAGCTAATAGCTATCAGCTATTTGTCGTACCCCATTGCTGCTGGGAACGAGCGGACGGCCGAACTCCGTGTGGCGGACAACCTGAAGATCAATAACCAATTTCGCCTTTCCCCCTCCGAGTAATCTCCGACCATGAACCTCACCGTCTTGACGCTGTTGCTCTGGCCGACCGGCGCGCCCGGCGCCGCCGGCGACACGCCCGCCGATAAGCCTGCGCTCACCGCCTATCTCCCGCCCGCCGACAAGGCGACCGGCGCCGGCGTCGTCGTCTGCCCCGGCGGCGGCTACGGCTTCCTCGCCGACAAGCACGAAGGCAAGGACGTCGCCGAATGGCTCAACAAGCAGGGCGTGGCGGCGTTCGTCCTCAAGTATCGCATCGCTCCGCGTTACAAGCATCCCGCGCCGATGCTCGACGCTCAGCGGGCAGTGCGCACGGTGCGCGCCAAGGCGAAGGAGTGGGGCGTCGATCCGAAGCGCGTCGGCATCATGGGCTTCTCGGCCGGCGGCCATCTCGCCTCGACCGTCGCCACGCACTTCGACGACGGCAAGGCCGACGCCGACGACCCGATCGACCGCGTCAGTTGCCGTCCCGACTTCGCCATCCTCTGCTACCCCGTCATCACGTTGAAGCCGCCTTACGCCCACATGGGTTCGCGCCACAACCTGCTCGGCAAGGACGCGGACGAGAAGCTCGTGCAAAGTCTGTGCAACGACGAGCAGGTGACCGACAAGACGCCGCCGACGTTCCTGTTCCACACCGACGCCGACAACGGCGTGTTGCCGGAGAACAGCGTCCTGTTTTACCTGGCCCTGAAGAAGGCGAAGGTGCCGGCGGAGCTGCACATTTACGAGAAGGGCGCGCACGGCGTCGGCCTGGCGCCGAACGACCCGATTCTGTCCACGTGGTCGGAGCGCCTGGCGGGGTGGATGAAGAGGCGCGGCCTGCTCACGCCGCCCGCTCCGAAGCCGCCGCAGCCTGCGCCCGAAGATCCCGCCGACGTGAAGGCGCGGGCCGTCGTCGGTTTCACGCCGGCCTTCCGAGCGTACGTCTTCAGCGGCGCGACGTTCCCCGAACTCGACCCGTCCTCGCAGGAGCAACTCGAAAAGCTGCTCGGCCCCTGCACGGTGAAGGTTGTCTATCACGACCGGAAAGGTTCGGCCGTCATGAAAGCAGAGTCACCTGGACCCTACAGCGCCGTCGTTGAGTTCACGCCGAAGGAAGGGCGGCCGGTGCGGCGCTTCGTCTCGCTTGCTCGTCTCGACGGCGAGGTCAAGGCCGACGAACGCTTCGATCTGTCGATGTTCTCGAATCTGCGGCAGCCGTTCGGTTTGCCGGAGGGCGCCTTTCACGGCGAGTCGAAACTCGTCGCCGAAGTGCTGAAGAATCGCACCTTCGCCGAGTGGTCGCGCGACGCGCGCGCCGGCCGTCTCTTCGCCGGCTTGTTCCTCGGCGGCGAGAAGCCGACGACGAAGGCCGACGATGCCCTGGCCCGCGAACGTCAGCTCTGGCTCAACCTGAAGCGGAAGATGTACGGCTGGGACACGACCTATCCGAACCCGTTCGTCGCACCCTTCCCGCTGAAGATAGAAGACGCCCGTGTTGTGCGCTCCGGCACCGCATCTGAGGCCGGTATGAAGCCCGACGCTGCCGACAAGATCGACGCCGTCTTGCAGGAATTCGCCGCCGACACCGACCAGGCATTCGGCGTCTGCATCGTCCGTCACGGCGTCATCGTCTTGCACAAGGCCTATGGCGAGCGCGACGGCAAGCCGATGACCGTGGACACGAAAAGCTGGATGGCGTCGATCACAAAGACGATGGCCGCGACGACGATGCTGATGCTCATCGACCAGGGACTGGTGAGCTTCGACGACCCGGTTGACAAGTTCCTGCCGCCGTTGCGCGGCATCAAGGTCGAAACGCCGCTGCGGGTGCGCAACCTGTACACGCACACGAACGGCATCGAAAAGCTGCCTTTGAACGACGAAATGTCGGACATTGAGGAGCGCTTGACGACATATTACGATCGGGTGAAAGTTGGCAAGGTGTGGAACTACGGCGGCAACGGCAACATCCTCGGCGGCAAGATTATCGAGGCGATCTCCGGCGAGGCGGTGCCGGCGTTCTACAAGAAGCATCTGCTCGACCCGCTCGGTTGCACCAACACCGACGTATTCGGCGCCCACGCCGATGCGCGCAGCACGCCGCTGGACATGGCCAAGTTCGGCCAGTTGCTGCTGAACCGCGGCGCCTATGGCGGCAACCGGTTTTTCAATCCGAAGACGTTCGAGCAGATGTTGCCGCGCCTTCTGACGACGGAACTCGGCCCGGACACGAAGAAGACGTTCGGCTTCGGCCTCGACGGCAGCGCGAAGAAGTTCGGCCACGGCGCCGCGTCGGCGGCGACGTTCAGCGTCGATACGGAGGCCGACATGGTCGTCATCATGACGCGCGACAAGCAGGGCAAGAACCAGGACAAATATAATGGCAAGTTCTGGGACGCGATCAAGGCGGGAATGGCGGACAAGTGAAGAGTTTTTGGCCTACCGAGACGCAACGTTGTCAGAAACCGTTGCCTTGCAGCGCGGGCACTGGTTAGTGTACTGGTCTTCGAGCCGATTCCCGCAGCTGCCACAGGAGAACCGCTCCGCCATCCGCGA
The DNA here is from genome assembly GCA_038331535.1 of Gemmatales bacterium. Lineage (GTDB taxonomy): Bacteria > Planctomycetota > Planctomycetia > Gemmatales > Gemmataceae > JBBQPD01. The sequence goes on from JBBQPD010000373.1 coordinate 3,935, forward strand.
GCCAACCATGAACAGGGCGGTGCAGGCGATCAGGCCCACTCCCCAAACCATGCAATTACCCGCCAACGCGAACCATCCCCAGCCGAGAGGCGGCACCTGGAAGCCGAGGTACCCAGCCCCACCCAGAACGATAAGTCCCAGGAGTTGGACCAGCGCCCCAGTTCCGGCAAACTCGAACGTGCGCCGTCGCTTGGCCGGCGGCGGGTCCGTATTGTCGGGCACGACAACTTCGCAAAACGGGTCCATTTTGGAATCCTTTTTGACCTCGGTCCCCAAACTCTGAGTGTATGAATTTTTGCCTTTCCCGCTCCTGGCGCTAAACTACGAACAGCGACTCCCTGCTGCCATCCGGCGTCCCGGGCCATGACGGAATCGGCACGCTTGCTGGTGCGGCAACAAGAGAAGGGCGCCAAGTTCAAGCTGGACGAACTGCGTGCCTCGACGACTGGCCCGGATCGAACGGAGGCTGCCCACGATTTCCCCGAGCGGAGCTGTAACCGATAATGGCGGTCCTACTGACCTTTGAATCCTTGACCAAGGCTTATGGCCCGCGCCCGCTCTTCACCGGCCTGACGATGGACCTGCGCGAGCGCGAGCGCGTTGGGCTGATCGGCCCCAACGGCTCGGGCAAATCGACGCTGCTGAAAATCCTCGCCGGATTGGAAACGCCAGACACCGGCACCGTCTCCCGCCAGCGCGGCGCTCGCTTCGCCTACCTCCCGCAGGAATCGTCGTTCGATCCGCGAGCGACCGTCGAAGAGATCGTCGTCAGCGGCCTGCACGATAGCGGTCTCGAAGACTACGAACGCTCCGCCAAGGTCGGCATCGTCCTCGGCAAGGTCGGCATCGAAGACCGTCTTCAGCGGATCGGAACCCTCTCCGGCGGCTGGCTGAAGCGCGTCGCCCTGGCCCGCGAGCTGGTCCGCGATCCCGACCTGCTATTACTCGACGAGCCGACCAACCATCTCGACCTCGAAGGCGTTCTCTGGCTCGAAGCGCTGCTGAAGGAGGCACCGTTCGCCTTCCTGCTGGTCAGCCACGATCGCTATTTCCTCGAAAACGTCACGAACCAGCTCATCGAGTTGAATCGCAGCTATCCCGACGGCTTCTTCCGCGTGGAGGGAAACTACAGCAAGTTCCTCGACCGCCGCGAGGAGTTCCTGAGCGGCCAGGCCCAGCAAGAACTGTCGCTGGCGAGCAAGGCGCGGCGCGAGGTGGAGTGGCTGCGGCGCGGGGCCAAGGCGCGCACCGGCAAGTCGGCAGCGCGCATCCAGGAGGCAGGCCGACTGCTCGACGAGCTGGCCGAGGTCAAGTCGCGCAACGCCCAGGCCGGGTCGGTGCAGATCGACTTCAGCTCTACCGGCCGCAAGAGCCGCAAGTTGCTCAACGCCATCGGCCTGACGAAACAGATGGGCGGCCGGCCGCTGTTCCGCGACCTCAATTTCACTCTGTCGCCGGGCACGAAGCTCGGCCTGCTCGGCGCCAACGGCAGCGGCAAATCGACGCTGCTCCGCCTGCTCACCGGCGAGCTGGCCCCCGATAGCGGCACACTTGAGCGCATCGAGGGATTGCGGGTCGTCTCCTTCGACCAGAACCGCGACCAGCTCGATCGTAAGGCGACGCTGCGGCGAGCGCTGGCGCCGAACACCGACACGCTGATGTACCAGGGCAATCCGTTCCACGTCACGGCCTGGGCCAAGCGCTTTCTGTTCCGCGTCGAACAACTGGACCTGCCGGTCGGCGACCTCTCCGGCGGCGAGCAAGCCCGCATCCTGATCGCCCGACTGATGATCCAGGAGGCCGACGTGCTGCTGCTCGACGAGCCGACGAACGACCTCGACATCCCGTCGCTGGAAGTGCTGGAAGACAGCCTGGCCGAGTTTCCCGGCGCTCTCGTCCTGGTGACGCACGACCGCTATTTGCTGGATCGCGTCTGTACGGAGATCGCCGGCCTCGACGGCCTGGGCGAGGCGCGGCTGTTCGCCGACTATTCGCAGTGGCTCGCGGCCAACCAGGAGCGCAAGCTGAAGGAACGAGTTGCGCCGGCCCGCGCTGCTACGGAGAAAGCGGGCCGCGAGAAGCCGAAGAAATTGAGCTACAAAGAACAGCGTGAATGGGAACAAATGGAGGCGGCAATCCTGGCCGGCGAGGAGGCGGTGGCGGCGTGCGAGCGCGGCGTGGAGGAGGCGGGCGCGGCCGGCGATCATGTCCGGCTTCAGGATGCGTGCCATGCGTTGCAGGACGCGCGCACGGCGGTGGAAGGGCTGTTCGCGCGCTGGGCCGAGTTGGAGGCGAAGCAGGGATAGAGGAGCCGCGCACGCAGTAAGCGGGTCTTATACCCGCTT
>JBBQPD010000374.1:0-6266 GCA_038331535.1 Gemmatales bacterium
GTCGTTCGCCACTGCGCCGACCTGCGTCACATCGACGTGACCCGGCTGCTGTTCGGCATCACGCAAGCGCGCTGCGGTCTGCCCTACGGCCTGCAAGCCCGCGTCACGCCGCTGCGCTTCCACGACGGCCACCTGACGCGCGTGCGCCGCGGCGTCGCCTACCAGGTGCAGCGTTACTTCGTGGACAATACGGAGATGCTTTACCTGGTGACATTCTGCCTGCCGCGCTTCCTGGACCAGGTCTTTGAAGACAAATTCGTGACGCTCTTCCACGAACTGTACCACATCAGTCCCGCGTTCGAGGGCGACCTGCGCCGCCACAACGGCCGCTACGATTTGCACTCGCGCAGCAAGAAGCTCTACGATACGCACATGGCCGAGCTGGCGCGATCCTATCTCTCCAACGGGGCGGATCGGTCGCTGCACGGTTTCCTGCGGCTGAATCACGCACAGCTCGCGCAGCGGCACGGCAGCGTCGTCGGCATCGTCGTGCCGCGGCCGCGCCTGCTACCACTGGCGAATGACGCCGCCGATCGAGGGTGATACCTATGCATGACTCTTTCGAGCTGCCGTCGAGCAACGCCACCCCGGACGAGATTCGCGACATCCTGCGCGCCGCTCACACCATCGCCGTGGTTGGTCTCTCCGACAATCCGGCGCGTGCGAGTCATCACGTCGCCGCGTATCTGCAACGCCAGGGATATCGCATCATCCCGGTGAACCCCGGCGTATCGTCGGTGTTGGGTGAGATATCGTACGCCAGCCTGCGCGACGTGCCGGAGAAAATTGATCTCGTCGATATCTTTCGCAGGCCGGAGGCCGTGCCTGAAATCGTAGCAGCGGCTATCGCCGTCGGCGCGCAGGCGGTGTGGATGCAGGAAGGTGTCGTTCACAACGCCGCGGCGGCGCAGGCGCGAGAGGCGGGCCTGAAAGTGGTGGTGGACCGCTGCACGCTGAAGGAGCACATGCGTTTGTTTTGATGCGTTGGAGAGCCTCCCATACGTGGCTCTTGCTGAAGACAATCGGAAGATCAAAAGCTGAGAGCTTTCAGCTAACAGCTATCAGCTATTTCTCGTCTCCAATTACTGCTGAGTACGAGGGGACTGCCGAATTCCGTGTGGCTGACAACCTGAAGGTCAATAAACAGTTTTCGTCGCCGACCACGTCCAGTGGCGATCCGTTGTCTGGCGCACGCCAGCGGCATCGAAACTCAACGCGACGACCAGCGAACGCACTTCTTCAAGCGTCAGCGCCGCGTGAAGCGAATCCGCGAACATCTGCTTCTGATGGGCATTCGCTCCCGCCGTGTAGAGTTCGACCAGCATCGCCAGGCGTGCCTCATCGGATGGCCGGAGAAGGTCGCGCACGAATAGCGTGCCGCCAGGCGCGACGACGCGCACTATCTCCGCGAAAACAGCGGCCGGCTGCGGAATATGGTGAATGATGCTGTTCGATATGACGGCCCCGAATGAGCCATCGGCATAGGGCATCTTTTTGGCGTCGATGTGTTCCAGGCGAACGCGGCTAGCGAGGTCGGCCTTGCGGACATTCTCGCGGCCGACAACGAGCATCTGTTCCGCGAGGTCGATGGCCACGACCCGGACAGCAGCGTCCTGTCGGCAGAGTTCTATCGGGATTTGGGCGGTGCCGGCGCCGACGTCGAGGACAGAATTCAGGCGATTCCAAACCGCAAGAAAGTCAATGACAAAAACGCGATTGACGGCGGCATGGTCCATCGCATCGTAATCGCGCGCCTCCACGGCCGTATCCATGACCTCGACTTCGAGGACGCGCGGCAGCATCGGAAATTCCTTAGCGGCTCCCGGCGACGACTGGCTGACGTTCGGCCCGCTGAGCTTTGCGGCGGACCTTGCGCTCCTGGCGGAAGATCTGAATCAGCTCGGCGCGCAGGTCGAGGTCGTACATGCCCCGGCGGTCCCATTCGCGCACGACGAGCGACGTAGCGGGATTCAGGCCGGCGACGCGATGCAGCCAGTTGATGCCGGCTTCCTGCGTCAGGTGACAGGTGCGCGGGTGGTGCCAGGCGGCGTGCGTCGCCAGGCAGCCCATCGGGATCGCCTTGGTGAAACAGCCGTGAATGAGCAGCGGACTGCCTTTCTCCAGCAGTTCGAGAAGACGATTCAGACCCGCGTCGGTGAGGTTGGGTAGCCACGCCGTCCGCAATTCGTGCAGGCATTCGGGAGAAAGCATCGGTGAACTCCTTCAGACGGGAAGCGACAGGCATCAGGCGGTGCTCAGCAATTATAGTCGGCGAGCCCCCAGCTGTCGCAGCTGTTGAGCGATCTTCATGGGTCGCAATGTGAAGGTCTGCCGGTCCCACAGTTAGCGGGACATGGGCGAACCAGTCAAAGCCCAAGGACGTTGGAAAGAAAGACAAAAAAACCCCGCTGTACGCGGGAGCGTAGCAGCGGGGCCGGAACAGAGAAGAGGCCGAACGAGGGTGAGCTTAACGATTCCTCCTTGCCCTGTCAACCCGATTTTCCAGAAAAATCGAAATAGCTCGATGCCGCTTGCGGCTTAGCGGTCATGCGCCGCTAAGCCGCAAGCGGCAAACGGAGACACTACGATTATTTCGACGGCCGCAGACGCAGAACATCCAGCCATTGATGCAATTCGATGTTCAGACGGCCAACGGTGTTCGGCTGATCGGCCGACAGCGCCAAACCCAGGGCGAGGGGAACCTTCCCGACCTGCGCCCGCCCGGCGACGACGATCCAATGCGATGGCTCGCCTTCCGCTTCGGGTTTGCGCGTTGTTCGCTGGAAAGTAGCACCGAAACCGTGGTGGCTGATCTGCGCCGGCCAGACGAGAATGCGCGGCTTGTCGTCGCGCGCCACCTGACCGAGACCCGGAACGATCTGGTCCAGCATCTTCTCGACCTCCGCGGGATCGATCGTCATGCCCTTGCCGACCGGGGCCATGACCACCAACCGCAGCCGTGCGGGGACGTGGTAGACGGTCGCCACATTCGCGCCCGGCGGCCGTTGCAGCGGCGGATATCGGCCCAGGTCTTCGCCCGCTTCTTCGGCGCGGACACGAACCTTTTTCCGCTGGCCGCCGCCCATGAGGCCGCGCAGCAGGAGCCACAGCAGCACCATCCCCAGCAGTGCCACTCCGAACAGGATTCCCCACCAGCCTTCGACCGGCAAGCGGTCGCGGAGGCCGCCGGGAATCCAGTCGGTCAGAGGCGCCAGCTTCTGTCGCAGCTCGTCCACGGTTCGCTCCTTCGTCGCGGGGGCACGGGTAGCCCGTATAATAGTGAGCGAAAGCCGCCCCGCGATCAAGTTTACTTCGCCACAGGGAGAGCCGATTCATGGTTGCGTTGCTAGCCTGTTGTCTCATCGGCGCCGAGCCGATCGAGTGGGAAAAGGCCGAGTCCGCCCATCTCCAGAATATCCGCCAGGTGACAAAAGACTTTGTCCGCGCTGGCGAAGGCTACTTCGCGCCCGACGGCAAGACCATCATCTTCCAGGCCGAGGAGAAGGACACCGGCAACCCGTTCTACCAGATCTTCACGATGGATCTCGAAAGCGGCCGCACACGCCGCGTCAGCCCCGGCGTCGGCAAGACGACGTGTAGCTTCTTTTCACCCGACGGTAAGAAGATCATCTTCGCCAGCAGCCACCTCGACGCCGACGCCAAGAAGAAATACGAGGAGGAATACCGCCTGCGTGAGGAGGAGCGCAAGGCCGGCAAGCGCCGCACCTACCGCTGGGACTTCGATCCGCACATGTCCATTTTCGAGGCGAACCCCGACGGCAGCGAGCTGAAGCGCCTCACCGACACGACCGGCTACAACGCCGAGGGCAGCTATTCTCCCGACGGTAAGCAAATCGTCTTTTGCTCCAACCGCAGCGGTGAAGAAAATCTCGAGCTGTACATCATGGGTAGCGACGGCAAGAATGTCCGCCAGTTGACGAACGCCCCGAAATGCTACAACGGCGGCCCATTCTTCTCGCCGGACGGCAAGAAGGTCATTTTCCGCAGCGATCGCAAGAAGAAAGACCACCTGCAACTCTTCGTCATCAATGCCGACGGCACCGGCGAGCGGGCGCTGACGGACGACCTGACGTGGGTCCAGTGGGGGCCGTACTGGTGGAAGGACGGCAAGCACATCATCTATGCCGCCGCCGACCACAACGTCATGGGCCGGCCGAATTACGACCTGTACTGGATGGACATCGAGACGGGCAAGAAAGTGCGCGTCACTCACGCCCCAGGCGCCGACGTGCTGCCGGTATTCAGCCCGGATTACAAGAAGCTGATGTGGACGTCGACACGCGACGGACGGCAGCCGGCACAACTCTGGATCGCCGACTTCGCGCCGCCGAGGGAGTGATGGAAATGAGAACGAGCCGCGACCGTCAGGGAGCGCTTTGCAAGCGCTCCCTGACAGTCGCGGCTCGTTCTGAAGATAGACGAGGTACTACTTGTCGCCCTTCTTATCCTTGGGGCGTCCGCCGCCGAAGCCGAATTCAATCTTGCCCTTGAACTCGTCGCCGGTCAGTTCCTTGTAGGCCTTCTTCTGATCGTCCGACAGACTGCTAATGAACTTGGCGGCCGCTTCCTTGTTGAGCGTGCGCACCTTGGTCATGATCTCGGCGAACTTGTCTTTGTCCTTGCCGGCGTCCTTGAACAGTTCCGTCGAATCCTTGCGGAGATCGTCGGCGATGCCCTTCACGTCGGCGATCTGCTTCTCGCTCAGATTCAGGGTCTTCGCGACATCGTCCCTGCTCAAAGCGTTCAGACCACCGACCTGGACTTCGATCTGCTTGAGACGCTTGGTCTGTTCCGGCTTCAGGACTTCGGCGAGGGCCTTGGTGCGCTCTTCGCCCATCTTCTTCATCGTTTCCTGGCGCTTGTCTTTGTCCTTGAGGTCGTCCGCGTATTTCTCGCGGAGATCCTTGCCGACTTTCTCGACCTTAGTGATCTGGTCTTCAGTCAGCTTAAGTTCTTCCTGAACGCTCTTCTGCGTGAGGAGCATGGAGCCGTCCATGCCGCGGCCGAAGCCTGCGCCGGGCTGACGCTGGGCGAACAGCGGGGCAACAAGCCCGATGGCGAGTACCAGAGCAGTGAACCTGGCGAGTCGAATACGCACGATGTATCTCCTAGGGGTGAGAGATGGCCCCGCTTACGGGGACAGACTTCAGGGTTTGTTATAACGGTTTAACACCACGCAAGGATGAACGGACTCGCGTTCTAATCCATTTTTAATGAGAAGGACCGGGGTGAGAGGCTTCTGCCACTCCCCGGTCCTTCTCCGTTTCGCGCTTCCGTCCTACTCAGGGAGTGCCGGAGCGAATGACCTTCGGCTGCCCGCCGTCCTGGAGAGGCACGACCGTCAGTTTCCACTGCGGCGGCAGTTTCGGGGCTTCAAAGTCGGATTTCTTGACTTCGACGCCGGCGCGGGCGACGGGAATGTCCCAGGTGACCTCGCTGCCGGACTGCTGGAACCAGAGTTGACGAGGCAGAAACGTCTTCCGGTCCAGCACGATCCGCGCGAACTGGAAATCGGCCTTGTCGGCGGGAAAGCGCGGCTGGATGTCGATGTAGATGTAATACGCATCTTCCTTCGCCAGCTTCATGTCGTAGCGCACCTTGGCGTCCACGGCCCTCATGCCGAACATGAACGCCATGACGTTGTCCTGGGCCACTTGCCCCGGCTTTGGCTTCGGCATCTCATACTGTTTCACTTCCATCTGGGCGGGGTTGAACTGAAAGAGATGCGTTCCCGTACAAATAAACTTCTCGGCGATCTCGTTGGGCTTGGCTTTCGGACGCATCTCCAGGGTCGCGAGGTTGAGCACCAGATCGCCCTTCTTTTCCTTCATGTACTGGGCGAAGCCGAGATATTCCTGCGTTTTGTTGAACGTGGGATCTTTCTCGGTGCGCGTCAGCTGAGCTTGCAGGGTCTGCACCTCGAGCATCTTCTGCTCCCAGCTCAGCAGGTAGCCGTCGAGGGGTGAGACTCCCGGTTGCTGAGGTGGTGTCGTAGGGGGCATGGCGGGCTGGGCCGCGACGGGCGCGCCCGCCAACAAAATGATCGCCAGGACCAATCCGCGTGTAGTCATTTTCGATCTCCTCCTCTGACCGCTCGGGGCGCGGCCACGCCCTCTCCATCCAGAGGGCTTATATCACGCCCCTCGGTCCGCGTGAAGGCAAACTTGAGCGAATCCCGCCGAAGGAGCGAAAATTTGATGGAGACCGACGTAGAGGTGAAACAGAGCGCCCAGATTGCGCCGCTT
>JBBQPD010000375.1:0-6246 GCA_038331535.1 Gemmatales bacterium
CGCGTGCGGCGACACCGGCGGCGCTCCCGCCACCTCCTCATAAGCCCCGCGACAGGGGCGTAAGATCCGCTCCATCTCCTCATTGCTCAAAGACTGCTGTTCGCGGCAGAACATCAAATCCGCCTGCCCCGCGACCGACACCAGATGCAGGTCCGGGATCGCCACGGCAGCCTCCTCCGCGTAAGCCTTGCCCGCTTCGCCTGCCGGCACTAGCAGGAACGTGTGCTCGCGCCGCTCTTCCGTTTCGACCTCGCGCAACGCGCGGTGGCGAGCGCTGCTGTGTAAACCCGCCAGGACCGGCACGGCACTGGTGAGCGGGGCCGCGTTCTCGTAATCGCCGCGAATACGCGCCGTCATCTCGCCTGGGAGGTCCAGGGCCAACCCCATCTCGACCTCGGCAACGTCGGTCACCGGCAGATGATTGGCCAGGCACGCCGTCGCCTGCGTCAACAGCGGAGCGATCATGTGCCGCACAAGGTCGCTCGTCGAAGAACAGGCCTGGTACAGGCCGCCGCGCTGCGACAACACCTGCTCCTGAAACGTCTGATCGAGGAACAGCCATTGCTCGGGCGTCAGCGTCGTAACGAAGCTCGCCGCCGCCCGCTCCAAGTCTTCTTCGCCCTCGGGCAGGACCACGCGCGTCGTCCGCGACTCGCGGATGCTTTCCCAGTACGACTCCGTGGAGATTAGCGGTGTGGCGCCCGGCGACATTTCCGAGCCGTCTGCCGAATCCATGTCGTCGTCGAGGCCATCGAGCGCCGTCTCCAGCGCCTCCTGCATGTGCCGTAGCCGTTGGCGGCAGAACGACATCTCGCGCAGGCCGTCGGCCAGCCGACCTTGCAGCGCGCCGTAAAAGACCTGCAGCGCCGTCATGCCATCCTCGGCCAGGCACTGACGCGAGAAGGCGGCGAGATGATCCATGAACACGCGCAGGTGCCGCTTCGGTTTCGCTCCAAACCAGCTGAAGCCGCCGCCGGTGACGCACGTCTGCAAGGCGCCGTGCAGCTGTTCCTGGGCCCGCTTGGTCCGCGCGGCCTGCTTCTCCAACCGGGCGGCGTGTCCCTTGGCGGCGTCCTCGACGAATTGAATCAGCCGCTCGAACATGGCCTCGGCAATGGCGACGCGGCGGCCCGGGTGTTCCATTAATCCATGGGCCGCTTCCGACAGGCGCAACCCCCATTCGGCGGCGAGCCGGCCGGCGGCCGATTCCAGCGACTTGGTCAGCTTGCTTTTGCGGGCGGCGATACTCGCGCCGCCCAGTGGTTGTACCCCGCCGCCCAGCCAGTCGCGCACCCGCGCCATCGCCGCGCGTGCCCAGGCAGCGGGATCATCCTGGGCCACCGACTGCTGGGCTTGCTCGTCCAGCGTCGACAGCAGCCGGGTCAGCAGGTCGCTCGGCCCGCCGCCCATGTCCTCGCCGGCCAGCTCGGCCAGATGATTCGTCAGCGCGTCGGCGTTGAGGGCGGGGTCGGCCAGGACGCGGGCGCTCGTCGCCTCCAGCTCCGCCCTGGAGTAAACGGGAGCGAAATCGTCGCCGTCCATCGGCTCGCCCTCGGCCTGCCACTGCTGGATCAGGTTCAGGCAAGCCACGCGCGCCGCCAGGCGCAGCAGCAGGCCGCGCGGGAACCAGACGCTGTAGGTGCCCAGGCTACGGAACGGCATGGATTCAGCGGCAGGCCGTCGGCGCCGGCAGGCGTCCAGCCGCAGTCCCAGCGGCGTCGTCAGCTCGTGAAACAGGTAACTGCCCAGGTGGGCCATCGCGTCGCGCCGGCCCTCGGGAGTGCGGTTCGCCAGCGTCAGCAGGTAGGTGTGGTCGAAGGCCGGCCCCTCGGAGACGATGCGCGGGCCATCCGTGCCGTACTGCGCCGTGAACGGCACCGCCGGGTCGGCGAAATGGTTCAGCTCGGTCAGCGTCGCGTACAGATTGGCCAACTCGCCGCGCGGGGTGGCCGGGTCTTCCGGCGCTCCGCAGAACAGCAGGCAGGTCAGCGGCGCGTCCGGATGCCGCAGCTGCTGCAACAGCCGGCGCAGCGTGTAGCCGAGGTCCGGCAGCAGGCCGCTGCCGCCGCCGCTGGCGCCGGCGATGACGTAGACGCGCGGCACGTTATCGCGCAGGGCCAGGCCCGTCTCGCTGACCGCGCGGTACATGACGTCGGGGTGGGTGACCTCTTGAATCGTCTTTTTCAGCTTGGCGGCGACGCGCAAGTAATTATCGGCGAATGCCAGCCGTCCCAGCCCGCGCGACCCCTGCGTCTTTAGCGCCCGCGGCATGGCGAACAGCTTCTCGCGCGGCAGCCAGTCGCCGAGGTGATCCAGCTGCCGCCGGCGGTAATGGGCGATCGGCTGCAACGGCAGATGGTAGACCTCGGTGTCCTTGAACGCGACCTCCGGCGCGCCGCGCCGTGCCTCGCGCACGGCCTCGGCGTCGGAATCGACATACAGGAACTTCAGCAGCGGCATCTTGTCGAGGTCGCCAAAGCGGTCGAGGAATCGGCAGCGCAGCTCAACGAGGGCGCGGCGTCCAAAGGCGCCGACGCCGATAACGACCGTCGGCCGCAGCGAGCCGGTCTGCGGCAGGGCCATTGTCATGCCCAGCGTCGAGATGTGCTCGATGCCCTCGGCGTCGTCGTCCGACGGCAGTCTCCTTTCCCCTTGCGGGGGATCGTAAGAGACGGCGTCATCCTCGTTCGGAGCCTGTTCGAGGAGGATGTCCTCCATCGTGTCGTAGAGGGTGGTGGGACGCTCGGCATCCCCGGCGCTGCGGGCGCCGGGCTTTGCCGACGGGCGCGCGTTGTACAGGGCGCGCACGAAAGCCAGGCAGCTGGGGAAGCGCTTTTCTGGATCTTTCGACAAGGCACGGGCGACGACGGGCCGTTCCGCCTCCGGCAGGCTGCGCAGGTCCGGCTCGCCTTCCATGTGCATCTGAGCCAGCTGGCGCGCGTTTTTGCCTGCGAACGGGCGCTGACCGGTGAGCAACTCCTGGTAGACGATGGCCAGGCTGTACTGGTCGCTATGGCAGCTGATCTGGCCGGTGAAGGTCTCCGGCGGTGCGTACAGCGGCGTGGCGCCGCTGAGAATGCCGGATAAGCCGGAGCGTTCAAGCGTCTTGACGAGGCCGAAGTCGGCGACCTTGACGCGGTTGCTGATGAGGAAGAGGTTGCGCGGCTTGATGTCGAGGTGCTGAAGCCCGTGCTTCTCGTTCATGTGGTCCAGCGCCTCGGCGGAGTCGCGGACGTAGCCCAGCAGAGCGTCGCGCGGAATGCCGACGAGGCCGGCGGACAGGGCTTCCTGGTAGGCGTCGTGCAGACTCTTGTCGGCCAGCTCCATCACGATAACGAGTTCGCCGTCCACGATCTCGATGCGGTCCATCGAGAGGATGAACGGATGGCGAATCTCCTTGACGCGGTTAAGCGCCTTCAATTCCTGGTCGGCGCGGACGCCGTCGTTGTCGAGGGAATTGAGGTTGCCGAAGACGAACTTGATCGCCTTGAAGATGCCGCCGGGCGCTTCGCACTTCCAGGCTTCGCCGAAGCCGCCGCTGCCCAGGGGTTCGATCAGGCGATAGCCGGGGAGCGGCTCTTCACCTGGTTCGCGCACCAGACTCATGGTGTTATCCTGCCCACAAAGATGGGCTAAGAGGCCGAAGGCGTCCGGCGGACCGCTTCGCGCGGGCCGAGGGAATCCGGGACGGAACTCTTGCCGGCGGCGCGAGTGCCGCCGGGCCGACCGAAAGAGCCACAGACACTCCGCCGTGTCGCACGTCGAAGCCGATGGAAACGGCTGATTGCTTAGGCCAGAGTGCTACCCAAACGTAGGTCGCGGGAGCGCGGTTGTCCAATCGGTGCGACGCGGAAACGATTTTTCATGTGTGGAGTGATCGGCGGTCTGATAAGAAGTGAAACCGCGAGAGAGAAGCGGCACGAGCCGCGACCGTCTGGGAGCGTGGGGAGCGCTCCCAGACGGTCGCGGCTCGTTCCGCTTAGTTCTTGGGTATCCGCTCCAGCTCGCCGAGAAGCTCCTCGGCAGTCGCGAAGCGCGCCTCCGGCTTCTTGGCCAACATGCGCAGCACGACACGCTCCATGGGCACGGGAATCGTCGGATCGACCTCGCGCGGCGATTGCGGCTCGGTGCGAATGATGGCGGAAACGTTCATCATCGTCGAAGGCTCGTCGAAGGGCGGCTTGCCGGTGAGCAGGGCGTAGACCAGGGCGCCCAGGCTGTAGATGTCGGACCGGCAATCGACTTCTCCCAGGTCGGACACTTGCTCGGGCGCCAGAAAGCGCACGTCGCTGAGGAAGCCGTCGCCCGTCGTGACGTCGTGGGCCAGCTCTCCGGACAGCGCCTTGGCGCGGATCAGACTGCCGAGCTTGGCTGAGCCGCGGCGGCTGAACAGCACCTTGGCGGGCGACAGGCTGCGGTGAATGATGTTCTCGCCGTGGAGGTAGAACAGGGCGCGGGCGATGTCCAGGGCGAAGCGCAGGGCAGGCTTCCATTCGAGCTTGCCGCTGGTGCCGATGCGGCGGATCGTCGCCTCGAGGTTTTCGCCCTCGACGTACTCCATCGACATCCAGCAGTGCGGGCCGGTTTTCCCGCCGCCGTAGAGCGAGACCAAGGCCTGATGACTTAGCGGCATCATCGTCTTGACCGCCCGGATGAAGCGCTGCAAATCCTCCTCTTTTTTGGCGAACGCCGGCGTGTATACCTTGAGCGCGACTTCGCGGTCGTCCTTGACGTCTTGCGCGCGGAAGACGACGCCCGTGGTGCCGGCGCCGACGGCATCGCCGATCTCGAAGTGCGCCAGCTTGGTGCCGCTCAGTTTCCGCAGCTCCGCGAGTTCCTTGGGCTCCTCCTGTTTCGCCGCCGGTTTCGGCAGCGTAACGGCCGCAGGCAACGACTCAAAACGCAGCTTGGTGTTGCCGATCTGGAACACCTCATTTGGGGACAGGTTGTGTTCCAATACCGTTCGCCCATTGATGCGGATGCCGCTCGAGCTGCCATTGTCCTTCAGGAGGGCTTTGCCGTTGCTGAATTCAAGGACCGCATGGCTGCGCGACACGGCGCTATCGGTCAGGCGAAAATCCGCGGCGTCGCCTCGGCCGAGGTTGACCTTCACGCCTGCCGACAAGGCGAAGTCCTTCCCCTTGTCGGGACCGGCGATCACTACCAGCTTCGCGGTCATCGGGATCTCCAGCGATTTCCGGGGGAAAAGAGGTGTCGTAGCTCGTTATATAGATCATGCGTGCTCGTTTCAGTCCGGTTGCGCGCTGAGCCGCGCGCGTCAACGCACGGTGAAGACGGCGGGCTGTATGATGACGGTAGAGGACGTGGAGGGCAGACAATGACGGTCAAAAAAAGTAGGCGGCGCGGCCAACCCGATCCGGTCATTCTGGCTGACATCGTGCAGCGGGTCGTGGCAGCTGCGCAGCCAGAGAAGATCGTGCTGTTCGGCTCGGCGGCGCGCGTGGAACGATGGGGCCGGATAGCGATTATGATCTGCTGGTCATCAAGCGCGGCAAGTTCAACCACTGGCGGCTGTTGACCACCATTTATCGGCACTTGCGCGGCGACGGCGCGGCCGTTGACATCGTGGTCGCGACTCCGGAAGACGTTGAGCGCTATCGAGACACGCACTGCATGGTGATATGCCCGGCCATGCGAGAAGGGAGAGTCGTCTATGACGCGCAAGCGTTATCCACCTGACGATCCGCGTGAATGGATCAATCGCGCGCGCAGCAATCTTGCGATGGCGCGGGCCATCCTCCCGGAGGTTTTCCTCGAAGACCTGTGCTTCGACGCCCAGCAATGCGCGGAGAAGACCGTCAAGGCGGTGTTCATTCACCGCGGTGAGCGATTCCCGTATGTTCACGAATTGGACCAGCTGCTCGATTTGCTCGAAAAAAACGGTCATAAGATTCCCAAGTACGTGCGTGCGGCCGAGGGTCTGTCGCTCTTCGCAATCGTGACACGGTATCCCAGTCGAGTTGACCCGGTTTCCCCGCGTACGCACCGCCGCGGGGTCCGCATCGCGGCGGCGGTAATGCGCTGAGCCGAGCGGCAAATCGAGCGGACATGAGTCGCGAGGTTTGGGACGCCGTGCAGAGGGTACTGTCATACCCCAATAGAAATGTCCTCTTCTCACCCAATAGAAATGTCCTCTTTGCCTCACGCAAGGAGGATCCATGTCTACACGCCGCCGTAAGGATGATTCGACCCCTCTCAGCCAACACGAGCTTGATATCCTCAAGA
>JBBQPD010000376.1:0-6243 GCA_038331535.1 Gemmatales bacterium
TACTTCGTGCGCGGCTCCTTACTCTGCGGGCCGCTTACTTCGTGCGCGGCTCCTTACTCTGCGGGCCGCTTACTTCGTGCGCGGCTCCTTACTCTGCGGGCCGCTTACTTCGTGCGCGGCTCCTTACTCTGTGTCTAACGCTCATATGCCCATGTGCATGATGGCAAGCCGCCGCGCGTGTTTGAGCGCCGCGGTGATTTTTCCGAGCTCTTCCTGGCCGCCGATGAGGCCGAGGCAGACGTCGATCTGGTCCTCGAGCGTTTCGAGCAACTTCGACGGCGCTTTGACAACGCGAGTGGCCGCCGGGGCGGCGGTAACGTCTCCAGGCAGCGGGTGTTTCCGCGGCCGGCCGCGCTTCTTCTTGACCTTGCCTGCCGTGCGCAGATGGGATTTGACGTTTGTCAACCCGTTCAGCACGTTGGCCGGGATCTCGCTGCCTCCGTGATCCGCTCGCCATTGGGCGATCGCTTCATCGTTGCTGCGCAGCGGCAAGAGGTCCGGCCGTTTGCCGTAGAAATCTTTCCAGTACTTGGAGATGTTTTCTCCACCGACGCCTGCATCACTCATGCTGTTCTCCTGTTCTGTGGTTGCCATTTTTTTTCGGCCCATCGTCTTTACCTCGCGATCAGGGCGAGAAGTTAAGTTTGTCCGAGAATAAATGAAGTGTATGGAAGGCGACGCACGAGAGCAAAGAAATAGTTGGAAAATCATTTCCCAATCGATTTTCGGATAGAATGGAAAGAACCTAATCACATCGAAAAATGCCAGAGCCCTTCCGGTCCGCGCGCGAACTTCTCGACCCGGACGACGGCCGAGCGGTTGATCGGGCCGTGAACGTGGGGGAACAATTCACCTGTCGTCGCAGGTTCGTCCAGCAGGGGAGGAGCGAGGAGAGCGGAATCGATGTGCAACAGCAAAAGTTCGGCAGAGTTGCCGTAAAATCGGTTGGCTGAGCGCTCAACTTGGTCGGCGTTGGCACAATGAATGAAGCCTTCGCCATCGAGAGATGCTGCCCGATAATCGGAATTCGGGTTGGCTTCCCAGAGCGCGGGCGAAACGAGATGATAAATGCGGCGCATGACGGATTCTGTGAAATGGTGTGTGTTTCGGGGCCACGTCCCGGCTTGCCGTTTCGCGACACGACAAGCCGGCGACTTCTCATCCGAACCACGGCGGCATCTGTCCGGCCGGTGGCAGCTTGACGACGGAGACGCTGCTGATCTGCGGATGCGCCTTGATCTCGCGCAGCGCTTCTTCCGGCGGCGGACCATCGAGGTTCAGCACCGCGATGGCCTCGCCCCCAGGCTGTTGCCGGCCTACCGTCATCTGCGCGATGTTGACGCCGTGCTTGCCGAAGAGCGTGCCGATGAAGCCGATCAGGCCGGGCACGTCGCGGTGCGTGAACAGCAGCATGGTGCCGTCCATGTAGGCGTCGAGGTGATATTTTCCCAGCTGCACGAGGCGCAGGAACTGGTTGCCGAACAGCGTGCCGGCGGCTGTATAGGTCTTCTTGTCGGTCGTCAAATCGACCTTGAGAAGCGTACTGAAATCACCTTTCTGCGAGCTTTTCTGTTCGACGATCTCGATGCCGCGCTCCTGGGCCAGCAGCGGGGCGTTGACGATGTTGACGCCCTGGTCGAGCCGCATCTCCAGCAGGCCGGCGGCGAAGGCGGCGGTGATGAGCCGGGTGTTCTTCTTCGCTACTTCGCCGCGGTACGACACCTCGCAGCGCTGAATCGCCCCCTGGGTCATCTGGGCGTGCAGCAAGCCGAGTCGGCGGGCGAGATCGACGTACAGGCGCATCTCGTCCAGTTCGGCCCGATCCACCGCCGCCATGTTGACCGCAAAGCCGACGACGCCGCGCGTGAGGTAATCGATGAGCAGCTGCGCCGCCTCGCGCGCCACGGACACCTGCGCCTCAACCGTGGAAGCTCCGAGGTGCGGCGTGACGACGACGTTGGGCAGCTTGAGCAGCGGGTGGTCAGCCGGCGGCGGCTCCTGCACGAACACATCCAGCGCGGCGCCAGCCAGTTGGCCATTCTTCAGCGCCTCAACCAGTGCGTCCTCGTTGATGATGCCGCCGCGGGCGCAATTGATGAGGCGGGCACCCTTCTGCATTTTGGCGATCTGGGCGGCGCCGATCAGGTCGCGCGTCTCGTCGGTCAACGGCGTGTGGACGGTGAGGAAATCGACGCGCGGCAGTAGCTCATCGAGGTTGCTCGTGGCCTCGATGCCCATCTGAGCGGCAGCAGCCGGGGTGAGGAACGGGTCGAAGCCGAGGATCTTCATGTCGAGACCGGCGGCGCGGCGCGCGACTTCGCGGCCGATGCGCCCCAGACCGACGACGCCGAGCGTCTTGCCGGCGAGTTGAGTGCCGGTGAACTTGGCGCGGTCCCACTTGCCTGCGCGCAGGGTGGCGTCGGCGGCGGCCGTGTGGCGGGCCAGGGCCATCATGAGCGTGATGGTCTGCTCGGCGGTGCTGACCGTGTTGCCGCCGGGCGTGTTCATCACCAGGATGCCCTTGCGCGTGGCGGCAGCCACGTCGATGGTATCGACGCCAACGCCGGCCCGCACGATGACGCGCAACTTGCCGGGATTTTCCAGCTCCGCCGCGGTGATCTTGGTAGCGCTGCGGACGATGACGCCGTCAGAGGCACGGAGCGCTTCCTTGAGGGCGTCGCCCTTGGGCGCCTTGTCCGGCACGTCGAGTTCGATGCCGGCCTGACGCAGCAGGTCGAGGCCGGAGGCTTCGAGATTGTCGGCGATGAGAACGCGTGGCATGTGGATACTTCCTCGGCCGTTGGGTCGGTCCAATGGCCTTCTTCACTGGGTGGAGAACATCTTGATCAGCGTAATGACAGCCGAAACGATTCCCGGAATGCCGGCAATCAGCCCCGCTAGCCAGGCGGCTTTCAGCACCTGCCGGCGCCGCAAATGACTTTCGTGCATCTGCAGAGCCGCCTGAATGAGACTGTTGATGGACGGCAGTGGCAGGGGCGGGCGCTGCTTTTCTGCATTCAACGAATAGAACCTGGCTGTCAGGCTCACGACCAGACCTCCATCGCCGTCGTATACACGAAAAAACTCCCGGTGTGCGTTCGCGACCGCTGTCCAAAGTTCCGCCGAATCTGGCTCCTCTCCGGTCTCCCTCTGCGGGTCGCGTTCCTGCCTCAACCCAGTCTCGGATTTTGAGGCGTCCCTATGAAGCCCAAGAACTTGGATTAGCCAGATGACTTTCTCAAGCCGTCCCGGGGCCAAGTATGTCTCTGCATCCGACTTCCAGAAGCACCATTTGCATTTCATTGTGGTCTCGTTGTTCGCTCTCATTCGAAAGTCGTGACCTGGAGAATGCACACCAAGCAGTCGTCGGGTGAGAAGGAGAAATAGACGGCGAGTGGATGTACGATCAGCCAGAAATTATCGCCATCGGGATAAGCGCCACGGAGCGGGTCCGAGCCGAGCGTCTGCTCGATTAAATGGAACGCCCGCGTGACATCATTCGGCTTGGCCGCCTGCATCCAAAGTTCGGCCAGTTGATAGTCTGCCTCCGGTTTGACCGTCACGGTGTAACGCATTCTTCTTTCTCCGAAGTGCGCGGATTGACGGGGGATAAATCGCCATTGGTTCCAGCCTTCTGCTCGGAGTCCCGCAAACTTTGGAGAACCTCCTGGATCGTACGTCCCGGCTTGTCTCCGGCGACACGCCGCGCGATTTCCGCACGGTCAAGGTTCGCGGCCAGCCGCGCGTAGATTTGCTTCCCACGTTCCAGATTCGCGGGGACGAACAAGCCAATAAGCTTGCCGTCCGCGTCACTGATTTCCACGGGGTCCACGAATCGCGCCAGATCCGTGATCTGAAGGTCCATGTCTGCCGTCAGCCTGATCATTTTTCGTCTCCTGAAGGGCGAAACGCCGGCCGCCACCCTAGCACCCGTCTATCGCAGTCTCCTCGATCCGCTTTCTACTTCGCCACCGCACCGTGTAGCGCATCATTCTCCCTCTCGGCGAAGTGCTCGATTTGCTCCCGCAAGGTGGCCTGTTCGATGGGATCGCTTGTGAGGGCAAGAAGATGCTCGAACGCCTCTCGAAATGTACAGTCAGGGTCGGGATCCTTGGCGCGGCGCTCGAGATCGGCCAGGAGCGCCTGTTCCTCCTCGGGCGTGCGCATCTTGCGACGTCCCTGTCCCGAGCTTGGGACACAGGCAGGTGAGAACACGCCGACGAAAGCTCCGTTCTCATCCCGGATTTCCGCAGGCCCGTTCACCTGGCGAAGCAACTCGAGCATCGCCTTGTCTATCGTCAATGTGGTCATCTGATTTATCTCCTTGCATTCGTACCAGTGTTGGCTCATCCGATCCATTCGAGCCGATACACGCGCACCTGAAACGTGTCGGGAAAGACTCGATAGAGAACCTCCAAAGGAGGCAAGGCTAGCCGGCGGAACACACCGTGCAGCAGACCGACCTGATCGGGAACGGTTGCCAGCAACTGATCGATCAGAAACGACGCATTATTGACTGCCTGTTTGTCGGCCGCGGTGAGCCAGGCGTCCGCCAAGTCTTGGTGAGCCGCGGCTTGATAATCTACGCCATACGACATCGATCTCGCTCCGTGAGAGTGTCGATTTTCTGCCGCAGGTCCGATTTCACGTTCTCATCGTCCGTGAGCGCGAGCAGCCGCTTGTAGATTTCTCGAAGGGGCACTCCTTCGCCTTGATCCGCGGCCCGACGCTCGACTTCCTGCCAGTACGCCGCCTCCTCTTCGGGTGTACGGACCTTGCGACGCGCTGGCGCTTCGGAGGGGACAAACACTCCCAGAACCTTGCCTCCCGCATCGCAGATTTGAACCGGTTCGGTGTAGGCCCCGAGGTCTTTTAGCGACACCGATTGGCCCGTGTTCACTGTAATCATGGTCGTCTCCAGAATCGTGAACGGGTGGGTATGCATCGTCCTTGCCCATTCTACCTTGTGTCGGCTCTATTTCACCACTGCAACCGCTTCCGCCAACACCCGCTGCACTGCCGCCACCCCGGCGCCGTCTTCCAACTTATAACCCATCTCTTTCAACACCATCTCCAACCCGGAGATCGCCGCCAATACGTCGAACTGGTCGATGTAACCCATGTGACCCAGACGGATGATTTTGCCCTTGAGCGTGTCCTGACCGCCGGTCAGCTTCAGGCCGTATTGCTTCTCCAGTTTGCCGAGCAACACCGCGGCGTCGATGCCGGCCGGCACGTGCGCGACCGTCAGGCCGTCGGCTGGCTGCCGTGCGAATAGCTCCAGGCCGAGCGCCCGCATGCCCGCCCGCGCTGCCGCGGCCATGCGCGCGTGCCGCTTCCAGACGTTCTCGATGCCCTCGTCGCGCAGCCGCTTCAGGCTCGTCCGCAGCGCGCGAATCAGCGTGTTCGCCGGGGTGAACGGCGTGTCGAAGTCTTTCAGTTTTTCGCGGTACTTCTTGAGGTCGAAATAGAAGACGCGCGCGGCCGTGTTCCTGTCGATGAGCTGCCACGCCTTGTCGCTCACGGAGACGAACGCCAGGCCCGGCGGCAGCATCAGCGCCTTTTGCGATCCGGTAACGCAGACATCAACGTGCCAGTCGTCGGTGCGGCACTCGACCACGCCCAGGCCGCTGATCGCGTCCACGACCAGAACCAGCGGCGTTTTCGCCACGATCTTGCCGAAGCCCTGTATGTCATGGCGAACGCCGGTCCCCGTCTCGCTCAGCGTGGCAAAGACGGCCTTGGCGTCAGGGTGCTGGGCGAGCGCCTGTTCGAGTTGCTCCGGCCGCACCGGCTCGCCGTAAGGCGCTGTCACGTCGACCGATTCGACGCCGAAAGCCTGGCACAGGTTTTTCCAGCGCTCGCCCCAAATGCCGGCCATGAGGCAGATGGCCTTGTCGCCCGGCGCCAGCAGGTTGCTGACCGCCGCCTCCATGCCGCCGGTGCCCGACGCCGTCAGCGGCAGGACGAGGTGCTTCGTGCAAAAGACGTATTGCAGGTCCGCGTGAACTTCGCTGAGAATCTGGCGGAAGAGCGGTGAGCGGTGGTAGTAGACCGGCCGGGCCATCTCTAGCATGGTTGCTTCGGGAACGGGAGTCGGACCGGGAGTGAGCAGACGTTGCTTCATGAGAAAATCGCTTCCTTCTGTTGGCGAATGAATGTGCGGATATCGTAGAGAGCCGAAATATTCGAGGCGAGGGTGGGGGGGGGGGGGGGCGCCCCGGCGGGCCCCCGCGGGGGGGC
>JBBQPD010000377.1:0-6226 GCA_038331535.1 Gemmatales bacterium
GACGCTTGCCATGAACACCTCCTATTTTTCCTTCACATTAACCCATTTCCCCTCCCGCGCCGATTCCAGAATCGCGTCCAACACCAGCTGTGTCCGGTACGCATTGCGGAAATCCGGCTGCGCCGGCTTGCCCTTCGCCACGCCGTCCAGGAAGTCGGCCACTTGATGCGTGAACGAATGCTCGTAACCGATGGCCAAGCCGGGCACCCACCATTTGCCCATGTAGGGATGGTCGCCGTCGGTGACGTGGATCGACCGCCAGCCGCGCAGGTTGCCGGCGTCTCGGTGGTCGAAGTATTGCAGACGATGGAGATCGTGCAAGTCCCAGAAAATAGAAGCGTGTTCGCCGTTGATCTCGAACGTGTACAGCGCCTTGTGGCCGCGGGCGTAGCGCGTCGATTCAAACGTCGCCAGCGAACCGTTCTGGAAGCGGGCCAGGAAGGCGCAGGCGTCGTCGATACCGACCTTTTCGACCTTGCCCGTTGCCGTATGCTTGCGTTCCTTGACGAAGGTCTCGGTCATAGCGGTAACGCTGTCCATGCCGCCGTTGAGCCAGATGGCGGTGTCGATGCAATGGGCGAGCAGATCGCCGGTGACGCCGCTGCCGGCCGCCGCCGCGTCGAGGCGCCACAGTCCCGCCCCGCCCTGCGGCAGGTCGGGGCTGATCGTCCAGTCCTGGAGAAACTTGGCGCGGTAGTGGAAGATGCGGCCGAGCTTGCCCTCGTCGATGAGTTGCTTGGCGAAGGTGACGGCCGGTATTCGGCGGTAGTTGTACCAGACCATGTTCGGCACTTTCGCCTTTTCGACCGCCTCGACCATCTTCAGCCCTTCGGGACCGTTCATCGCCAGCGGCTTCTCGCACAGGATCATCTTGCCGGCCGCCGCCGCGGCCAGGGCAATCTCGGCGTGCGAGTTGTTCGGCGTACAGATATCGACAGCGTCAATGTCCTTGCGAGCGAGGAGCTTTCGCCAATCGGTCTCGGTGCTTTCGTAGCCCCAGGTGTCGGCGAACGCCTTGACTTTGGCGGCATCGCGCGCGCACGCCGCCTTGAGGACGACCTGATGTTCCAGCGGGAAGAAGTTGTTCACCCGACGGTAGGCGTTCGAGTGCGCGCGGCCCATGAAGCCGTAGCCGATCATGCCGATGTTAAGCGTTTTCGCCATGAGAGAGTTCCTTTGTAGATAAATAATTCCGGACGATAGATACTCACGAGCCGCGACCGTGAGGGAGCGCTCCCTGACGGTCGCGGCTCGTGAATATTTGCTTCATCGCCCAATACTCATTTCTTAAAGAACTGAAACACACCCCAGCCGAGGATGCCGGCGCCGATCACCGAGACGCCCACTTTGCTCGTCGTGGGCAAATCGTACGGCAGCACGAACGGCAGTATGGCGATCACAAGCCCGAGCAAGGAGTAAACCACACCTGGGATGGTATGAGAGGCGCCCTTCTTCGATCCGCCCCGGCCTTTCTTCCCCTTCTTGCGCCGCGATCTCTCGTCGTCTTCATCCTCGTCGTCTTCATCCTCTTCTTCCTCGTCCTCGAGGTCTTCCACATCGTCCTCGTCCTTGCGGCGGAGCGGTTTCTTCGCGCCTTTCTTGGCCGGACGCTCTTCTTCCTCTTCCACTTCAGCCACTTCGTCCGCTTCCTCGACGATCTCCGGCTCGATCGCTTCGTCTTCGTCTCTGGGTGGCTTTTTCGCGGCCGGCTTGGCGGGTTTCTTCGCAGGGAGAGGCCTTTTCGCCGGTTTTTCTGCTTCCAGCTCTTCGAGCTCTTCTAATTCTTCCACCTCGTCTTCGTCAACCGGCCGCTTCGCGACGGGTTTCATCGGTTTCTTCGCGGGCGCGGGCTTGGCCCTGGGCTTCGGAGCCTCTTCTTCCTCTTCGATCGTTTCCAGCTCTTCGACCTCGTCGTCTTCCTCCGGCTTCGGTTTGGCAGGACGCTTGAGCGGCGCGGCAGGCTTGCGCGGCTTCACTTCCTCTTCTTCCTCGATGGTTTCGAGTTCTTCGATCTCCTCTTCCTCTTTCTTGGGCACCGGCTTCTTGGGCGCTGGTTTCGCAGGCGCTTTCGGCGGCGGGGGCGGCGGTTCCGGTTCTCCGCCGTCATCCGACAAGCCGAGGTTCGACATATCACCGAGAAGGCCCGATTCGCCCGCTCGGGGAGTTGGCGGGGCGGCCGGCTTCGGCGCGACGGCAGCGGGCTTCGGCTCCGGCTTGGCGGCGGCTTCGGCACTCTTCTTCGGGATCTGGATCTTCGCCTTACACTTGGGACAGGTACCCAAAGCGCCCGCCTTGTCATCGGGGACGGTGAGCGTGACCTTGCAGCTCGAACACTGTACGCGGATCATGTCGATTTGCCTCTGCTCACTTGCGATCGGAGTCCGCCGGCGCCGTCCGGAAATGTTCGTAAACGGCCAGCGCCACACGGGCGCACAACAAGTCGCCGGCATTGTCGTCCGCCCAGCGCCGGTCCTTGTTCTGCGCCGTCAGCACCACGACGACCACCGGCCCGGTCGGTGTGTGGATGATGCCGGCGTCGGTGCGCGCGTCGCTCACGGAGCCGTCCTTGTGGGCCACGGCCGTGCCGGGCGGCAGCAGGCGCGGGAACTTCGCCTTGTCCTCGTTCTGGCGGAGCAGGCCGAGCAGGCTCTGCTTCAGGGCGGGGCGGAAGCGATCGCCGGTCTGCAAGTCCTCCATCAATTTGGCCATCTCGCGCGCCGTCGTCGAGCCGAGGCCGTAGCGATTTGTCCGTTCCGGATCGACCGACGTGGTCGAGCCGCGAAAGACCTTGGCGTTGATTCGCGTCTCCTTCAGCCCCCATGTTTCCATGCGTTTGTTGACGTTGGCGACGCCCACCCGGTCAAGGATCAGATTGGTTGCGGTGTTGTCGGAGACGGACATCATCAACTGGACGGCGTCACGCAATGAAAAACTCGCCCCCGCGCTGAAGTGTTTCGTCAGCAGGCCGCTGCCGGGAACTTTGTCCTCTTCGCGCAGCGTGACGCGGTCGGTCAGCTTCAATTTGCCCTCGTCCGCCTGCTGATAGGTCTCGATGAGAACGGCGACCTTGATGAGGCTCGCCGTGGGCATGACGGCATCGGCGTTGAGGTAGTAGCTTTCGCCATTGATTAGGTGCTTGACCGCGATGGAAACCTGGCCCTTGTGGGCGTCGGCCAGCGCGGCGACGCGCGCGTCCAGGCCGGTGAGAGACGGGTCGGCGCCGAATGTAAGGGCACAGAGCAGCGGGATCCACACGGTAAGGTCCAGGGGTTAGCGTTTCTTGGTGCGGCGCGTGCTGGCGAACAACTTGGCCAGGGAAAGGGTGAAATCGGGGAAGACGGCGCTACCGGCGAAAGTGCCGTCTTTAGGGATGCGGCGCTTCTTATCCGGAGCGGAGTAGACGTCCATGTGTTGCGTCTTCGGATAGATGTACCAGACCTCGCGGACGCCTGCCTCGAAATAGTCGCGCAACTTCCGCGCCATCTCACCCTTCGTGTTACTTTTGCTCATCACTTCAACCGCAAGATCCGGGACGATCTCGGGGGCGGGTTCATCCGGCCATTCGTCGGCACCGATGCGCTCCCAGGAAATGAAACAGATGTCCGGAATTCGGACCATGCGCGGTAACATTTCCAACGTGCCGTCTGCGCCGAGGATCACGCCGGGAACCTCTTCAAGACCATCGAGAAATACGCCCAGCCATTGGCTGAGTTTCCACGCCAGCAGTGACTCCTTGGATCCCATTGCCTTCTCCACCAGAACGCCATCGATCAGTTCGCAGATGCGTTTGCGGGGCGCTTCCAGCGCGATGATGACATCCTTGACTGTCGCGGTTCCCGGAGTCGGTTTCATGCGAATCCGCTCCAGCGGAATGTCGCCGAGCCGTTCCATCAGGTCGGCTAACGTCTCGTATTCGAGAGTCGGAGTCACGGTGGCCATCGGCATTCTCCTTCGTTTCGCCGCGACTCGATAGGGGAGCGATTGCCCCGCGCTCCCCTACCGGGTCGCGGCTAAATAATAGCGACGTCACGCCGCGTACTTCTTCCGCATTTTATCGAGGAACGTCTTCGAGTCGGCGGTGACGCCCCAGGCGTCGGGCCAGAAGCACAGATCGACGCACCACCAGTCGTTGGGCACGCCGGCCTGGTTTAGCGCCGGCAGCAGCTTGTCAAAGTTCAGTTTGCCGGTGCCGAAGGGGTTGTGCGTGCTCGTGTTGTGCTCGTTCAGGGTGCCGTCCGAGTCGATCAGGTGGACGTGCGTTATTTTGCCCTTGAGCTTCTCCAGCAGCTCCAACTCGCCGCCGGGCAGCGTCTCCTTCTCGCCGATCTGGTTGGCGCCGACGACGGCGCACATGTGGGCGTGGCAGGTGTCGTAGAGCACGCCGAAGTTCGGGTTGCCGCGATCGCGCACGGCGTTCACCAGCGCCAGGATCTCTGACGGCTTGTTGAACGGGAAACCCGGCTCGAACTCCCAGCAAATCTTGATGCCGCGGTTGGCGGCCAGCTTGGAGCACAGGTCGAACGCCCGCACCGCCCGGTCGAACGCCACCTTCAGGTCGGTCCCGGTCGCCTGGAACTTGGTGACGTCCTCGACCGAATCGACGCGGATGGTGTCGATGCCGAGGTCTTCCGCGAAGAACAGGTTCTTGACGAAGGCGGCGATGTAGGGGCCGCTGTCCTCGACGCTCAACAGCTTCTGCGACCACAGATCGGCGGCCAGGCCCGAAATCTTCAATCCGTGGTCGGCGACTTCCTTGCGCAGCGCTTGCCGTTTCGCCTTGGTGTCGCAGGTGTCGGGACCGGGGTGCGGATTGAAGCCGCCCAACTCGACGCCTTCGTAACCGAGGTGCTGCAACTTGTGCAGGATTTCGTGGAAGTCGTTGGTCGGCTCCTTCTGGTTGAAGATGTACGCCCAGGTGCCGATTGAGAGGTTTTTCTTCATGGCAGTTCCTCAGTTCGGAGTTCGGAGTTCGGGGTTCGGATTAACTCCGAACTCCGAACTCCGAACAGATTAACGATTCTTTTTGTAATCCCCGACCGCCGGCGCCGACGGATTGGCGTCGGGGCCGAAATAGCGCAGCGTGACCAGCGGTTCCTTGCCCGTGTTCTCGAACACTACTCCCTGTTGCGCCGCGTCGTGGCTGACGAACACCTCGTCCTCGGTCAGTTCGTCGAAGCGGATCATGGCCGGCGTTTGCAGCGCAAGTTTGCCGATGCGGCCCGTTCCCTGCACGGCAATCAGGCCGTAAGCGCCGTTATCCTTGATCGTCGCCTTCACGCCGGGATCGACGGTCAGCTCCTTGGCCGTGAACAGCTGCTCGCCGCCGACCTTGCCGTAAACGATCCAGCGATCGACGTAACCTTCCGACGACGTGTCGGCGACCGGGATCGGCTCCAGGTAGTGGCTGTCCTTGAAGCGCGGGTTGACGTTTCCATCCCAGTCGAGCTGTTCGACGATGAAGTCGAGGTCGTGATGCTTCTCCTCGGGCATGTCCTTGACGAGCAAGCTCCACGGCACCGGCCGCCCCTCGACCAGCGACTGGTACATGGCGAACACGTCGGAACCCCACTGCGGCTCGTAAGTGACCAGCGAGCCGGGGGCGTGCAGGACGCAGGGCGGCACCAACCAGCCGGTTCCGGCTTGAAGGCGATACGCCTTGCTGTAATTCAGGATGAGGTTGTCGCCCTCGTTCCAGCGCTCGAGGCAACGGCGAATGTCTTCCTTCGTGGTGCCGGGTTCGAGGCCGAAGAAGGTGTACGGGAAGTTGTTGCCCAGCGCGTTCAACTGAGGTGGAAAGTAGTAGGACTCCGGTTTACCCTGTTGTCCTACCTTCGCGGCCTGGGCGTTACTCTGATGCATGTGATGCGGGATCGGCCCAAAATTGTCGAAGAACTTGCTGTACACGGGCCAGCGCTGATACTTCTCCCAGATCGCCGGCCCAACCAAGCGCTGCCCCTCCTGCTCAACCGCCTCCTTGAGCGTGAAGGTTTTCTTGCCCTCCTGAACGACGTAACTGAATCCCTCATCGGGGACGCGGTTCTCGTTGGCGGCAGGCGTTGTCGAGGCGAACCAACGTTCGTCGATGCCGCCACGGTGGGCGCCATAGGCATAAATGTCCTGCGGGGCAAGCTTGATGCGCCGCCCCGGCATCAGGAACGAACGCGGCACCCAGGTCGGCGCCAGGCGCAACAACCCGTCGTTGGCCTCGATGGCGCTTCGAACGGAG
>JBBQPD010000378.1:0-6222 GCA_038331535.1 Gemmatales bacterium
ACCGAACGGCAGGACACCTTCTCGAACAACGCCACCGAGTTCGCCACCTCGGCCGACGATACGCACATCGTCTTCGCGGTTCACGGCGAGCTGTTCCTGCGTCCCGTCGCGGGCGGCGCCAAGCCGGTGCGGCTGACGCATTCGACGGCCTACAACCACGGAGCGCAGTGGGCGCCCGATTCGTCGAAGGTCGTCTTCCTGTCGGACCGCGATGGCCACGACAACGTCTATCTGCTCGAAGCGGACGACCCGGAGCATCCCAAATTCGTCGAGGCGCGGCGCTTCAAGACGACGCAGCTGACGCGCTTCACGGACGCGACCTCCGGCGCCAACTTCGCCCCGGATGGCAAGCGCATCAGCTTTATCCGCACCGGCCGGCTCTACTCGATGAACCCCGACGGCGGCGACCAGAAGGAAATCGTCGCCAAGCCGCTGGTGATCGACTACGAATGGGCGCCCGACGCCAAGTGGATCGTCTACGCCCGCATGGACGGCTCCTTCGCCAGCGAGCTGTACGTTATCCCGGCGACGGGGGCGACGCCGGAGAACCCGGCCCGCAATGTCACCCGCTACGCCACCTTCAACGCCGGCGTCACCTGGAGCGCCGACGGCAAGACGCTCGCCTTCCGCAGTAATCGCCGCGGCAACCCCGACGGCCTGCTCGTCCTCCCCTTGCAGAAGCCCAACGCCCCCGGCGTCGCCGACAAGCCGGCCGCGACGCCGCCGCTGGTCGAATTCGACTGGGACGACCTGCACCTGCGCGCCAAGTCGATCACGTCCATGCCGGTCAACGAGGCGGCCATCTCGCCCGACGGCAAGCGCGTCGCCTTCAGCGCCGACAGCCAGGGAACAACGGACCTCTGGCTGGCCAACGCCGACGGCAGCTCGCTGACGCGCATGACGGTCGGCAACCAACGGCCGCAGCAGATCACCTGGGCGAAACGCAAGTCCTCCGAGGTCGTCTTCTTCCGCGACGGCGGCGGCACGATCAAGATGCTCAGCCTCGGCAACAGCCAGGTCGCGAACCTCGGCTTCCAGGTGAAGATGCAAATCCGCGCCGAGGAAGAGTTCACGGAAATGTTCGACCAGAGCTGGCGCTACCTGTCGGAGAATTTCTACGACGCCAAGTACCACGGCGCCGACTGGGACGCGATGCGCACGAAGTATCGGCCGTTGGTCAAGCACGTCACCATGAAGGAAGACCTCTTCTATCTCCTGTACCTGCTCATGGGCGAGCTGAACGCCTCGCACCTGGGCGTCAACAACGTCCTGTCCACGCCGGAGGAAGTGACGGCCCAGCTCGGCCTGCTGTTCGACGACGCCTACAAGGGCAAGGGACTACGCATCGCCGAGGTGTTGAAACGCGGCCCCGCGGACCAGCGCGGCCTCAACCTGAAGGCGGGCGAGTTCGTCCTGTCCATCGATGGCATCGAGATCGAGGAGAACACCGACCTGAGCAAGCTGATGAACGGCAAGGTCAACGAGTCCGTGGCGCTGACCATCGGCACCTCGCCGGGGGTTGACGCCAAGATGCGCCGCCGCGTCTCCGTGCAGGCGGTGGATCAGGATCGCATCCGCAACCTGATGTACGACCGCTGGGTGGAGAACAACGTCAAGCGCGTGGCGGAGGTGAGCAAGGGCAAGCTCGGCTACATCCACATCCCCGGCATGGACGAGGAGGGGTTGGACAAGTTCGTGCGCTCGCTCTATTCCGACCATTTCGACAAGGACGCGATCGTCCTCGACGTGCGCTTCAACGGCGGCGGCTTCACCCACGACCAGGTGCTGAACTACCTGGGCGCCCGCGAACATACGATCTTCCGCCAGCGCAACGGCGGCGAGGGCATGGTGCTGCGCGCCTACGACCGCAAGTGGACGAAGCCGGTCGTGCTGCTCATCAACAACCGCTCGTACAGCGACGCCGAGATCTTCCCCAACGCCTTCCGCTCGCTCGGCCTGGGCAAGCTGGTGGGTCAGGCGACGGGCGGCCACGTCATCGGCACCGGCGGCGTGCGCCTGATTGACGGCTCGCTGTTCCGCATCCCCCGCATCGGCGTCTTCACGACGAAGGGCGTCAACATGGATAAAGCGGGCGTGGCCCCGGACGTCCTGGTCGAACCGCACCCCGATCAACTGGCCAAGGGCATCGACGAGCAACTGGACAAGGCCATCGCGGTATTGCTCGCCGACCTCGCCGACTGGAAGAAGAAGAACCCGACCGGCGTCGCGGCCAAACCCGACCCGACCACCCCGCCGCCGCTGGTGGTCATGCCGCCGGCGACTCCCAAGTGAGTGATGCGGACTGAGAGCCTGTCTCATAAGATCTCGTTTCTCACGAGCCGCGACCGTTAGGGAGCGTTTTTTGCGGCATGTCCCTCGTTTCTCACGAGCCGCGACCGTTAGGGAGCGTTTTTTGCGGCATGTCCCCAGCGCTCCCTAACGGTCGCGGCTCGTAGAACCTACTTCTGGGACGGGCTCTGAGAGCCTTGGTTCACGCGGCCAAAACGCAACGAGTTGGCTACCCCACAAAACCCGTCTGGCTGAGAGCTGAGAGCTAATAGCTATCAGCTCTCAGCCAAAACGCGGCTGTACTTCTCTGCATCTTCGGAGAAGCTCAGAGGTAAGAATCTAATCCTTGAGACGCCCGCGCAGCTTGAACAGGTGAATCAGCGCGCGGTCCATCATCTTTTCGCCGGCGCCGATCTCGACCGGTGCGACGGTCGGGTCCGCGCCGTAACCGCCTTCCGCGGCGGCTTCGATCGTTGGGAAGTACTGCTGATAGTCGTTGCAGTAGCCGAAAAAGAACAGATGGTCGAGACGGGCGCGGCGCTTCAACGCCAGCGCGTGTCCGCTAAAAAACTCCCCGGAAACGCCGACGAAACCAATGCGGCCATCCAGCAGCGCGACCGATAAGCGCGGCCGGATGCCGTCCTTGTACTCGCGCTCGTAAAAGGCGACGAGCGCGGGGAAGAATGCCTGCGCATACAGCAGGCCGACCACCGCGTTGCTCAGATCGACGCGCGACGTGAACGAAAACTCCTCTTCCCGAAGCGCGAGCGTCGGCTTGTCCGGGACGGCGCAGCGGATCGTCGCGGTCAGGGCGAGCACTTCGCGACCCAGGGCGCGGCCGAACGCTTCATGGCCGGCGCCGCGCGCCGGATCGGGAGACAGGTCGCCGGCGGCGCCTTGCAGGAACAGGCATGGAACGCCCGTCTCCTTCTCGACGAGAGCGGCGAGGACGCCGGGATAGTCGGCGGAAAACTTGTGGCCCTTCGCGTCGAGCGTGGTCGAATGGGCGGCGAAGTTGACGGCATGGGCGATCGGCTTGCCGTCGAGGTCTTCGACGCGCAGCACGAGTAGCTCGCGATCCACCGGTTTCTCGGCACGCTTTGAGTGGCGATTGCGGTTGAACGGCACCTCCTTCGCCGCCACGCCGTAGCGCGCCGGCTGCGCCGCTTTCGCCGCGGCCGCGATCGCGTCGCCGATCTTCTGCTCGAGCTGGCGGACATACGAGGTCTGCGGCGTCGGCCAGTCGTCTAGCTCGACGCACGGCCCGTGATGCGTGTGCGTGGCGACGAGGAAGACGTGATCGACGCCGGCCGCTTTCGCCCGCGCCCGGATGAGCGCGAACGAGGCGCGCGTCGGCGCGCGCCCGAGATCGAGGCTGACGAGAGCGATGCGCTCCGTGCCGACGCCGAGGACGAGGGCGCGCGCCTTGAGCGGGTCGAGAACGCCGTCGCTGGGTTGATCCTTGCGGGCGGCGTAACCCCACAGCGGATAGCCGATCGGCGGCGTGATCTCGACGACGGCGGCGCCGGCGCGGAACTCCTGCGCCACCGCGCGATGGGGCGCGAGGAGAGGAAGGAACAGCGCGAGCGGGTAGCAGAAACGACATGGCATGGTGAGAGGTTCCCTCGATCCTGTTTACGTTTCGTGCGGATTCGCGCGAAACATAAACAGGATCGTAGCTTATTCCTCATCCTCGTCGAATATCTCGATCATCGGCTGCTCCTCGCCCTCTTCCGGCGCGAACAATCCGAGCGCGCCGCCGTGGTCGTGCAGGAACGCGACCAACTCGTCGAGGCCGGCCAACTCGATGAACCACTGGTACTCGCCGGGCCAGGCGGACGCCTCCGGCCCGCGTTCCGCCCCACGGCACGGCGGCCCTTTCGACACGGCCCCCTGCGAGGCCCGGCTTACCAGGAACTTCATGAGCCTGTCTCCCGAGGACAACCAGTCTTCTCCTGCGCGGACGATTACGGTACTCTCAGGGCGACGAATCGATGTTTACGAGCCGCGACCGTCAGGGAGCGTTTTCAGTCAGCACCTCGGCTGCGCGATCGACCGCTGGACGTTGTTTACGAGCCGCGACCGTCAGGGAGCGTTTTCAGTAGCGCTCCCTGACGGTCGCGGCTCGTCGAAAACAACCGCGGGGACAAACTCCTGGACAGAGTGGATTGTAGCGAGA
The DNA here is from genome assembly GCA_038331535.1 of Gemmatales bacterium. GTDB lineage: Bacteria > Planctomycetota > Planctomycetia > Gemmatales > Gemmataceae > JBBQPD01. Next base: position 4,469 of record JBBQPD010000378.1, read on the forward strand.
GAGGGCTGCACGGATGTTAATCGCCCTGGCCGGGCTACCCGCGACGGGAAAGAGCGCTCTCGCGGCACGATTGCGGACGGCACTCGGCGCGGTGGTCCTCAACAAGGACGACGTGCGCTCGGCTCTGTTTCCGCACCCCGTCCTCGATTACTCGCCGGCGCAGGACGACGTCGCGATGCGGGCAATCTATGCCGCCGCCGCCTCCATTCGCCGGACCTTCCCTGAGCAAGCCGTCATCCTGGACGGACGCACCTTCCTGCGCGCGCAGCAACTGTCGGACCTGCTTGCGCTGGCGGCCGCGCTGAACGAGACGCCGCGCATCATTGAATGTCGGTGCGACGATGAGGTCGCCCGCCAGCGGCTCGAACGCGACCTGGCCCGCGGCGAACACCCGGCGAAGAATCGGACGTTCGCCCTCTACCTCGCGCTGAAAGCAGAGGTAAAGTCGATTGAGGCGCCGCGGCTGATCCTCGACACGGGGCAAATGCCTCTGGACGAGTGTGTCGAGCGTTGTCTGGCGTACCTGCGCAGTGATGCCGCGCCGGGCTGAGCGGGCCGATTCGCTACAATAGTTGATCCGGCTGCGATTCCTTTGCGGACAGAGGAGGGGCCGAATGACGACGACCGTCTCACACAGCGCCCCCGCGTCCGGCGGTTACGCACGCGGTTCCGGCGAGGAAGCGTTGGTCGCTCGCTACCACGAGATCGCGCGCGCCGGCGACCTCGCCTGGGCCACGCGCTACCGCAAGCTGCACCTACTCGGCACCGGCGGACAGGGAGCGGTCTATCTCGCGCATCGCCTGGGCGCCGATGGTTTTGCCCGACCGGTGGCCCTCAAGCTCTTCTCGCCGGAATCCTACCGCGACGCCGACTCCTATCAGGAGGACATGGCCCGCGTCGCGCGCGTCGCCGCCCGCGTGGCCCGCATCCAGCACGACAACGTCGTGGACGTGCACGACTTCATCGACCAGGGCGGCATCCGCGCCATGGAAATGGAATGGCTGGACGGCTACGATCTGCGCGAGCTGCTCAGCCCGCGCATGCTGGAGCGAACGCGCGAACGGCTCACGCCGGAGCGTTTTCAGGAGGTCAACCGGGTGATTCTCGCGGCCGGGCCGGCGCAGACGCGCCTGAAGCCGGGCGTGGCCATCGCCGTGCTCCGCGACTGCCTGGCGGGGCTGGCGGCGCTGCACCGCGAGGGCATCGTCCACGGCGACCTCAAGCCTGCCAACGTGCTGCTCAAGCGCGCGGGCAATGCGAAGATGATCGACATCGGCTCGGCCGTCGATCTACGCGGCGACGCGGCGCGGCGCATGTGGTCGCCCGCTTACGCAGCGCCGGAAGTGCTGGAAGGCGGCGAGAACACGCCGCGTTCGGACCTGGCCAGCCTCGGCTACATCCTGGTGGAGATGCTCGCCGGCTGCTCGCCGTTCGACGGACTGACGACCTTGCGCGAGCTGATCGACGCCAAGGCCGTGCTGGACCGGCGCTTGACCGAATTGCTGCCGCCGGAAGTCGCCTCCAACGAGCTGCTGTTGAATCTCTGCCGCCGCCTCGTCGCGCCGGACCCGGCGCAGCGGTTTGCCAGTGCGCAGGCGGCGGACATCGGCCGCAAAGGGGCGGCGGCGTTCCATCGGCAGCTGGTCAAGATGGACCTGGCAAGCGATTACGAGCACGACATTCGCGGCTGGCTGGAACAGATTGTTTGAACGCGGAGCGGGTTCCACGAGCCGCGACCGTGAGGGAGCGCTGAC
>JBBQPD010000379.1:0-6215 GCA_038331535.1 Gemmatales bacterium
TCGTTGCCTCTGCCGGTGCGAGAGATGAATGAGCCGGCGGAGAAGTGGCCGTAGGTGACCAGCAGTTCGGCGTGTACGGTCAGGCGCGCGCGCATGCTGAAATCATACTCCTGACCCACATTGTTGCCGGCCGCGCCCGACGGGTCGGTCCGGATGGCATTCCCGCCGGTGCCGTACAGCGAGTCGCGGGCCTCCGCCAGGCGGAAGAAGTGTCCTTCGGCGCTTAGCGTGACGCGGTCGCACGGCTTGGCCGTGAGCAGGAAGTTCAAGTCCTCGATGTTCTGACGGCCGACGATGTCGCTCAGACCGAGGTAACGGTGGGCTTGCGGAAAGAACTGATTGAACGTGCCGCGATGCTGGTTGTTCGGGTCCGCGTCGCCCGAAGCCCAATCGAAGTAGAGCCAGGCGGTCGGCGTCCACGGCAGGTGTGTCCACTGATGGCCGGCGCCCGTCGTGCTGAATCCCCCCGTCTGCTGGTCGCCCGAGAAGCGGCCGAACTGGTAGCCGGCCTCCAGTTCCCACAGCCAGTCGTCTCGCCGGCCCAGCCAGCGGCCGGCGAAGGTGTTCGCGTCGAAGGGGACCAGGGGCAGATCCCCGCGCACGACCCTCCGGTCTCGCTCCAGGCGCAGGAAGTACAACTCCACGGTTTGGTCCTTCACCTCGTGCCAGGTGGCGAACATCCCCATGAACTGCTCGGTCGAGTCCGCGGGGCGAAAATTGCGGTCGCTGCCATCCCCGGTTCGCGCGAATGGGACGGGCCGGGTCCAGAAGGCGTCCACGTCCCAGGTTCTGCTCTTCCAGAACGCCTTGACACCGTCGAAGGTGTTGCGGTCGTTGGCCCATTCGGCCGACCCGAGCAGACGTTGGCTGCCGTAGTCCATTTCCTGGCGGCCCACGCGCGTCCAGAGTTCGCCGCCACGACCGTCCGCGCAAACTTTGACGTCGAGAAACAAGTCGTCCAGGTCCGCCCGGTCCACCTCACTGGCCCGCGGCGGTAAGCGATTGAACGAGATGCTCGAGTCGATCAGCTCGACGTAGAAGCGCAGCCAGTCGTCGTGGCGCAAATCGCCATACAGCCGCGCGCGCTGGAGGAGATAGTCGTTGACCCCACCGTTCAGCCCGAGGTTGTCCTCGCCGTGAAACCGCAGGCGGTACTCGCCGCCGACGTCGAGCAGTGTCCGCGGCGCTACCTCGATCCGCTTGAGGGCGTCGAACGGGTCGTGCGAGATGTAGCCGGGGGCGTCCAGGTAGCTGAAATCGTTGTTGAAGAAGAGTTCTTTGTATGGCGTGGGGAGGCCTTTTTTCGTTCGGCCCTGGTCATTCTGCGCGGCTGGACCCGCGCCCGCCCCGGCCAGCACCGAACTGGGACCGTTGAGAAGCGGCGTTGCCTCTCCCGGCGGCGCGACGGAGGCGGGCGGTTCCTGCCCCCGGGCGCCTTGCCACAAGACGGCGAGCAACGTCCCTCCGATTGCCAGCATTCCGCAGAAAGACGAGATCTTCATATGACTTGCTGTTTCCTGTCATTGCCGCCTCGTCACGCGAATCTCCCCGAAAGGGATCGACGCCTTCGCCGGGAGCCGTCCAGTCGGTCGCCGCCGCGTTCTGCTCTTCCGCTCGGCATCCCCGACAACATCGTCAACAACGTCATTATCCGCACTTCTATCCCCGCGCCGGACTGCTGCGGAGTCGGGATCCTTTTAACGTGACGGCTTGCAGTATCTCTTGAAATGCAGAACCCGTACATTGGCCTAGGGGAAGTCGATCGGTTCGCGGACACTTTCGAGGACGTTTCTCGACCATGGAGATTGGAGCCGCCAATACCACTCCTGTTGCGATCCGCTGGTCGCGTCGGGTGATGATGACCGCAGGGGGATGCTCCGCCGCGCTGGGGCTGATCGTCCTCGTGGGGTGGTACACCCACAACCGCACGCTGTTGCAAATCCATCCGAACTTCATCGCGATGGTCTACAACACGGCCCTGTGCTTCGTCCTTTGCGGCGTGGGCCTTCTGATGGTCGCCTGGGGCAGCTCCGCGGTGGCCGTGCCCTGTGGCGTCGCCGTGGCCGTTTTCGGCCTTCTTATCCTGGTCCAGTACATCGGCGATGTGGACCTCGGCATTGACCAGTTGCTGATGGAGGCCTGGGATACGCCCGGCAATCCTCACCCTGGGCGCGTGGCGCCGCAAACGGCTTTGTGCTTTATCCTTACTGGCAGCGCCCTTCTATTGATGAGCCGGTCGCGCTTGCCCCGGCTGCGCCCCTTTCTGCTGGGACTAATCGGTTGCGTCATCCTCAGTCTGGGGATCATTTCCGTCTCGGGCTACCTCGTGGGGATCAAAATCATTGGCTGGGGAGTTCTCATCCCCATGGCCGTGCATACGGCCGCCGGGTTTTCCGTCCTGGGGGTCGGCATCCTGGCCTTCGCCTGGAGCGACGGCAGGGCCGGGCAATCCGGAGCGCCGCGCTGGCTCCCGATACCTGTTGGGGTCGGTGCCTTGACGGCCTCGTTGTGCTTGTGGCAGGCCATGATCGTGCAGGAGTATTCCCACGGCGAGAGGGTCAAGCGAGTCATTGAATCCGAAAAGGGGAGCATAACCGACGACGTCAAAGCGCAGTTGCTGACCGAAGTCCACTCCGCTCTTCCCCAGGTCGTGTTAGGGGGGGGATTATTGATGGCTTTGATGCTGGCGTTGACGGTTCATCTCGCCCAGACGGCCAGACTCCGTCTCCAGACCATCCACCAGGCGGAGGTCGAAGTCCGCAAGCTGAACGCCAACCTCGAGCGGCGCGTCGAGGAGCGGACCGCCGCACTGGCAAGGGCGAACGCCGAACTGCAGAATGCCAAGGAAGGCGCGGAGGGCGCCAACCGGGCGAAGAGCGAGTTCCTGGCGAACATGAGCCATGAGATCCGCACTCCGATGAACGGCGTGATTGGGATGACGGATCTGATGCTCGACACCGACCTCACGCCCGAACAGCGTGAGTTTATGATGATGGTGAAGATGTCGGCCGACTCCCTGCTGGGGCTACTGAACGACATCCTGGACTTTTCCAAGATCGAGGCGGGCAAGCTCGAGCTGGACCCGATCCCCTTCGACTTCCGGGATTCGCTCGACGATACGATGAAGATCCTCGCTCACCGGGCTGCCGACAAGGGGCTTGAGCTCGCCTGTCACGTGGCCGCCGCTGTGCCCGACCGCCTCGTGGGCGACCCCGGGCGGCTGCGTCAGATCGTCGTCAACCTGGTCGGCAATGCCCTCAAGTTCACCGAGCGCGGCGAAGTGGTGGTGAGCGTCGCGGTCGAGGCGCGGACCGAGGACAACGCTGTCCTGCACTTCGCCGTCCGCGACACTGGGATCGGGATCCCCGCCGACAAGCTCTCCAAACTCTTCCAGGCCTTTTCGCAGGCGGACGCCTCCACGACACGCAAGTACGGCGGCACCGGGCTGGGCCTGGCGATTTCCCAGCGCCTGGCGGCCCTCATGGGGGGGCGCACCTGGGTCGAGAGCACCGTCGGGCAAGGGAGTACCTTCCACATCACCGCTCCCCTGGCGCTGCAGAAAGGCCCGGCTCCGGAGCCGGCCGCCTCCGCGGTCGTCCTCAAGAACCTGCCCGTGCTGGTCGTGGATGACAACGCCACCAACCGCCGCATTCTCCAGGAACTGCTGCTCAACTGGGGAATGAAGCCGACCGCCGTTGATGGCAGCAGAGCCGCCCTGAACGCCCTGCGGGGGGCCGCGGCAGCGGGGCAGCCCTTTCCACTGGGGCTGCTCGATTACATGATGCCCGAGATGGACGGCATTGCCCTGGCCGAGGAAATCCGCCGGCATCCCGATCTCAACGGGATCACACTCATTATGCTGTCCTCCGCTGGCGGGTCTCAAGAACGCACGCGCAGCCGCGAGGCAGGCTTCACCGCCTTCCTGACCAAGCCGATCAAACAGTCGGAGCTGCGGCGCACGCTCTTGACCAGCCTGCAGCCGTCCTCACAAGAGGGCCGATTAGCTTCCGGCTCTTCGGCCCCGGCGCCTAGCAGCCAACGACCCTTGCGCCTTCTCCTGGTCGAGGACAACCCGGTGAATCAGAAACTGGCGGTGACCTTGCTGGAGAAGTGGGGACACATCGTCGTGAAGGCTAACAACGGCCGGGAGGCCGTGGCGGCCCACCAGCGACAGCCGTTCGACATGGTGCTGATGGACGTGCAAATGCCCGAGATGGACGGCTTCGAGGCCACCGCCCACATCCGCGCGTTGGAGAAGGGGACCGCAGCCCATACCCCCATCGTGGCCATGACGGCTCACGCCATGAAGGGGGACCGAGAACTCTGCCTCGAGAAGGGCATGGACGGTTATGTGTCCAAGCCGCTCCAGCCGCGCGTGTTGTTCGACCTCATCGAGAGCCTGGCACCAGCCGTCGGGGCGCGCCCGAGCCAGGCCGTGGAGAAGCCGGCCGCGCGGGAACGGCCAAAAGAGCAGCCTTCCCGCATGGTCTTCGACGAGGCGGTCGCTCTGGAGAGAGTAGGCGGCGATCGGAAACTTTTGAAGGAACTGATGGAGTCGTATCGAACCGAGTCCCCTCAGTGGTTGGCCGGCATCCGCGGCGCCATTTCCTGCGGCGACGCCGCCGTGCTAAAGCGTGCCGCTCACACCCTCAAGGGCGCGGTCAGTATTTTTGGCGCGACGGACGCCGTCAACGCAGCGCAGCGCCTGGAACAGATAGGTGCCGGGGGAGATCTGGCCCATGCGGCCGAAGCCTGGACCGCGCTGGAAAAAGCCCTGGGATGCCTTGTACCGGAACTCGACGCCTATGAAAACGACTGACCGTCACGATTCTTGGGATGGAGGAGAGTGGTGGTGGCGAAATCGCCGAGATTTCGGAATTCCACAATCATCCTCACCCTCAGCTGTGCGTCGAAACGCCTATTGAGGGCGGTGGGCGGCTTTGCACAGAAACCTCGATCGGGAAGCCGATTCCGCGGCTCCGTTCTGGCCGGCGTCGCGGCCTCGAATCGTTCGTTCCGCCTGGAAAAAATGTCACAGGAACAACTTCTTCGCCCTAAGTGCTTATGAATGTATGGCGTTAGGAAAGATTGTTCCTGCTACCCCTCCCACACCTCCGCAGCGCCGACGGGAACGAACCCGTCCGCGCCGAGCAACGAACTACCAAAGCCACAAGCTGTTCCTTGGGGTTTCTGTGCAAAGCCTCACGCCGCAGCCGCAACCCCGTCAACAGGTAGGCATCGATCAGCAGCTTTCGCGCACGGTCGGCGGCGCCTTCTTGGTGATAGTGCGCAAAGATCAAGGCGTGATAGGCCATCACGTCGGCGTGTCCTTGGCCCCGCCGCTGACAAAGTCGGGGCGGGGGGCAGACAGGGCTCCCCGAAATGCCGCCGAAGGAGGGGAGTCAGGGACGGTGGCGTTTTTTCCATTGACAACCTTCGGACTCGCCCGCAGAATCACCGAGGTTGTCCTCTCCACGCGGTCGTGCCGAATTGCCCAAACCGCGTGCAACGCCACAACTTGGAAGCGGGTGGAACCATCATGGTCATGGTGGGAGTCGCCGCGCCGAAATTCGATTGCCGGGCCGTGGTCGGGGGAGTGCTGCGCCGTCTCCGCTGGCAGCAGGTGCATGAGAACAAGACGCTCCTCCTCCTGTTCGAGTCGCACCGGAGCACCGCCGAGGAAGTCGCCGAACTGCTGGCGCTCAACCAGGCGAGCGGGCGGATGCGTCCCCTGTGGGCGAAGGTGGCCGTCGTCTGTCGGGCGCCGTTGTCGGAACTGCGGCCCTGGTTGCAGGAAGCGGATGCGTATGAACAGCCGGAGCAACTGGCCTTTCCGCTGATCGTGGATGCCGACGGCTCCCTCGCCTGGCTGTACGATCTGGTGGATGCCGATGGCCGGACGCTCTGGGGCCGGTTCCTCATCGATCGCACGGGAATCGTGCGGCAGACGGCGGTGAGCTGTTTTCCCGTCGCCACCAACGTGGAGGACCTGGTCCGCAACATTCAAAGTGTCGCGCAAGTTCAGCGCGGCTGAGAAGTGGTTTCAAAACCTTGGCGAACGGCCGGCGTAAGCCGGCTGGTACGCACCAGCCGGCTTACGCCGGCGGTTCGCCAAGGTGATATGCCGTCTTTGCACCACGGGTCGCACAGTCCGCGAATGCGATCAGCACTACGCCGATGAAGTAATAGCCAAGATTCACCCAGGAAAAGATCAT
>JBBQPD010000380.1:0-6214 GCA_038331535.1 Gemmatales bacterium
TATACCTTCACGCTCGTCCCCACGGTTCGAGACACGAGCGGGCAGGCCGTGCGTCTCTACCAGGCGACCTATACGCTCGCGAACGTCTACACGTTTACCTCGACGCAGTCGGTACCGATCCCGGACACGAGCAAGACCAGCTCGACCATCACGATCAATCAGGACATCAAGATCGGACAGTTGCAGGTGTTGGTGAACATCAATCACACGTATGACAGCGACCTGTACATTCACCTGACCTCACCCACGGGGATTGACATCCTGCTGTCCAACCGGCGGGGCGGCTCGGGACATAATTACACCAGCACCCTGTTCAGCGATCTGGCGACCGTACCGATCCGCAGCGGCAAGGCCCCTTTCACCGGCACCTTCCAGCCCGACGCGCCGCTGTCCAATCTCAACACCACGAACGCCAAGGGCGTGTGGCGGCTGTGGGTGGAAGACCGTGCCGGGGGCGACGTCGGCGTCATCACCGGCTGGTCTCTGATCGTTACCGGCACCACTGGGACTGGCTCGGCCGGCTCGCAGTCGCTGAGCACCTCGGCCGTCGCCGCTCCCGGCACACCTGCGGCGTCCGTTGCGGCGCCGGGACTGACCCAGGTTGCTTTCGCCATGCCGACGCCGTCGGGCGCCCTGGCGGGTGATCTCTGGCGGACGTTGAGCATCGGGGGCTGGCGCGCAACACCACCTCATGTCGCCGTCGCCGTACCGGCGCCTTATGGCAACAACCGGGTTTCCGACCACGTCTTCGCCTCGCCGGGAGGCAGCGGAGCGTTGCCGAGCACGGTGTGGCTGGCGCGGTTATCCGGCGTGCCGGACGCGGAATCCGAAACGGGCGACGCGGAGGATGCGCTCGCGGCGCTTGAGGAATAATCGCCGTCCCTGTTTACGTTTCGCGCTCCGTCGCGCGAAACCTCAACGGGGACGAATTTTCTCTTCACACCATCCACTTCGTTGACCCGATCTCCTGCTCAGAAGTATAATGGCCTGGGAGTGTGGCGCAGGCCCGGTGCCGCGGCCGCATCACACTCGTGCTTAGTCTCATTGCTGGTTGCCTCATGTCATCGGAATCCGCCGCAACGGGTTCGCGCCGAACGGTTCGTATTGGTAAATACGAAGTGCTGTCGCACATCGCGACCGGCGGGATGGGGGCTGTGTACCGGGCCATCGACACCGTGGAAAACCGCGAGGTGGCCCTGAAGGTGCTGACGGCGGAGATGGCGGCGCGGCCGGCCATGCTCGAACGCTTCCGTCGCGAGTGCCGCCACGCCGTCAAGATGCGGCACGAAAACATCGTCACCGTCTTCGAGTTCGACGAGGTCAACGGCACCTTCTTCATGGCGATGGAGTTCGTCGAGGGCATCGACCTGCACGACTACATCGATCAGAAAGGCAGCCTCGACCCGGAAGAATCGCGGCAACTCATGATCCAGGCGGCCCGCGCCCTGGGGCATGCTCATGGCCTCGGCATCGTCCATCGGGATATCAAGCCCTCCAACTTTCTCATCGCCCGCAAGAACAACAAGGCCGTCCTCAAGCTCACCGACCTCGGCTTGGCCCGCGAAACGCAGTCGGACGAATTTCGCGTCACGCGCGCCGGCACGACCGTCGGCACCGTCGATTACATCTCGCCGGAACAGGCGCGCGACAGCGGCCTGGCCGACATTCGCAGCGACATCTATTCGCTCGGCTGTACCTGGTTTCACATGCTGGCCGGCCACCCGCCATTCCCCGAGGGCGGTCTTGCCGAGCGTTTGTACAAGCACATGGAGGCCGAGCCGCCCGACGTGCGCGAATTCAACCCGCGGGCGTCCAAGCAACTCGCCGCTGTCCTCGCCAAGATGCTGGCCAAGAAGCCGGTAGAACGCTATCAGGATCCGACCGAATTACTGCGCGCGCTCAACGAGATGACGGCGGTCGCGAAGGCGCCGGTCGTTCGAGATACGGTCGCCGACGTCGCCCTGGTGACGACGCCGGACACCAGCGCGCCGGCGCGGAAACCGGGATCGGGCGCGAAGAAATCCAGAGACTCGGGTTTGTCGAAGAAGAAGAGCGGCGCGGCCGCGGCGGCAAAGGGCGCCGTGCGGCGTGCCGCCGAGCGCCGCCGGCGCTTCTGGTATGTGAGCGCGGCGGTCATCTCGGTCCTCGTCCTCACCGGCGTCGGACTGGGCATCTACTTCAACCGGGCCAAACCGACTGCTGCCGTCACGCCGACTCCTCTCGTCAAGGACAAGAACGACGACAAACTGGACAACCCCTCTGTCGAGACGAAAAAAGACCCGGTCATCAAGATCGATCCGGTGCGCGATCTCACGCCGGCGGCGACGCGCTTCAAACCGCTCTACAAACCGAGCGAACCGATCGACGTCCACCGGCTGCGCGACGAGATCGAAAAGCCCTGGCTCGCCGCGCCGGCGCTGCCGGAGAATGCCGCGGTGCTGCGCGTCAGCCGCGTCGCGGAGACGAAGAATGATAATGTTTGCACGTCGCTCGACGAGGCGTGCCGCAAGGCCCCGGCCGAGGGACCGTTCGTCATCGAGATCCACGATAACGGCCCGTTGTACGCGACCGGCTGCGTCTTCGCGGGACGCCAGGTCGTCTTGCGCGCGGGGAAGGGATATCGGCCCTTGCTGCTCTGGGAGCAGACGGGAGATACACCGGCAGCCTTTTTCAAGGTGATCGGCGGCGCCAGTCTGACCCTGGAAGCCCTGGACTTCGCGGTGCTATTGTCGGAGACTTCGGGAGCGCACCCGACGCTGTTGCATGTGGTTGAGGGTGATGTTACCGCCACGGACTGTACGTTCTCCCAGGCCGGAAAGGGGACGACTGCCGTCGTGCTGGCGCGCTTCGAGGCGGCCGGGAAGCGCTGCCGTTTCACACGCTGCTACGCCCGCGGCAATCAACTCGTCGCGCTGGACCTGAGCGCCCCTGCGGCCGAGGTGCTGTTCGACGGCTGCCTTGTCGTCGGCGGCGACCAGCCGCTCTTCCAGGTTCACGCGGGCAAGGACAAACCCGCCAACCTCCGAGTCGTCCGATCCACCTTCGTCAGCGCTCAGACTCTGCTTCGCCTCGACGCGGTCGGCGTCGGCGTTGATGAGCCGGCGCTCGACTGGTTCGGCTGGGACGCCCTGCTCTGTCGTGCCAGCCGGGTCTACGGCGGTCAGATGGTAGCGCTCGGCGACGGCGGCGCCAAGGGCGTGCGCTGGAGGACGGTCAACAGCCTCTACGCCGGCTGGGAAAACCTGCTAGCCGCCCCGAAGACCGGAGAGAGCGCTCGAAACATCAACGAGTGGCAGCGTCTGTGGGGACTGAAGGAAGGCGACGATTCCCGCCGCGACATGTGGCCGATGCGCGAGAACCTGAACGTCGAAACCCACCCCACGGACGAATACCTCCCAGCCGAGAAGAGCGACGTCGGCGTAGCTTCCACCCTGAGTGGCGACAAGCCGATCGGTTGCGATATCGATGCCCTGCCGCCCGCTCGTAAAGAGTGGCTTAACCTGATCCCCGAGCGCTCCGCCGGGGCGCCGCTGGCGCTGCCGGGAGACGCAGCGCCCGAGGTGCCGAAGGACGACTTGCAAGCATTCAGCGGCGCCAAGCTCGATCTATCGACGCTCAATCCCCCGGATGTCGGCATATACCTACAACAAAAGCTGGCGGCGCAGAAGTTTGGCGAGAAGGTCGTCCTGCACCTGTCTTTCAGCGGCGCGGCCAGGGAGATCAAGTTCACTCCCTTCGCCGTTCCAGCCGGCACCTCGCTCACGATTTATTTCGAGTCGAAGTCCACCAAGCCGGATGAGCGACAGCCGCTCAAGCTCGAAGTGGTCTACACCAACGCCGACGCCGTCCTCGCCGTGGAGAACGGCACGTTGGAACTAACCAATCTCGAATTCGTGCTGCCGGAAGTCTCCGCGACGCACTGCCCGCCGGTGCTGCTGAAGGTGCGCGGTGACCTTCGACTCCAGCGCTGCCGGCTCCTGACAGCCGATAAGAAACTGCCTTCCCGGTTCGAGGCGCTCATCGACTTCCACGGGTCGGGCGAGACTGCCGCCGACAAGCCGACCAACTCACTTGTCCTCCATTACACGGTGCTGCTGTCGTATCGGGAAAATCCGACGTGCGTCCGCGTTTTCGGGACTGGCGCCCGCCTGCTGTTTAACCAGTGTCTTTTCGTCGCTGCGGGCGACGGCGTGGCGTTTTCTCCAGGAGAGAGATTTGCCGGCAGGGTGAACGTGCAGTGCTGGTTCCAGAACTGTACGCTGGCTGCCAGGCGCTCGGCGGTCGTCGTAAACGATGCCGCGTCGGCAACGGCTCCGACCGATCCGATCGCCGTGCGCTCGAAGGATTGCGCCTTCCTCAATCCTTTCCCCGGCAGTTACACGCCGGGCCTGTTGCGCAGCCAGGACGGCGCTCTCAACCGCGGTCTCCTCCTTTGGCAATCCGACGGCGACGCTTTCGATAAGCGCTTGCACTACCTCGCCGGATCAGCCGCGGTCGTGCTACCCGTCAACACGCAGCGCCAGGCTCAGGCGCAGTGGCAGACGATCTGGGGAGCGCACGCGGTGCGCGGCCTTGTCGCCGACGCCGAGTGGCCGAAGCTGACTCTGGACGCCGAGCGGCCGTGGGGCATGAACCTCGAGCGGTTGGAAACGCCGCCGATTAAGATGCCGGGTTTGAAGGACCGGACGGTTGGCGTGAAGATCGCCGACCTCGGCATCAAGAAGAAAGGTCCGTGACGGTCGGGTCGTGTGTTCGATTGCCGCTTGCGGCTTAGCGGTCCTACGCCGCTAAGCCGCAAGCGGCAAACAGAGACACTACCGGCGCGCGGCCCGTCTTGTCCAATCTCCGCGCGAGTCCGAAGATGAACGGGAGGGCGGCACCCCTTCCGGTTCCTTGAGGATTCGCATGCGCTTCGCTCTACTCGGCAACCACCTCGACGGTCTCGCCCTCGCCCGCGCTCTCATCGATTCCGGCAGCCATGAACTCTGCGCATTTACCTCCGTCGAGAGTGCGGAGGCTCTTCTCCTCCGCACGCCGCACACCGCACGCCGCACGCCGCACGCCACGGATCTGGAAGAAATCCTCGCCGACCCGTCGATCGACGCCGTCATCGTCGCCAGCCCGTTGGCGGACCGTCCCGTGCTGCTGCGCCGCGCCTTGCAGTCCGAGCGGCATGTCCTGTGCGTTCACCCCGCCGATCAGCGGCCCGAAACCGCCTACGAGGCCGGTATGATCCGCCAGGACGTGCGCCGTGTGCTGCTGCCGTTGCTGCCCGAAGCATCGCATCCCGCACTTCGCCGTCTGGCTGAGTTCATCGACCTCACGACCGCTTCCATGCTCAGTCCGGTCGGCACCTTTCGTCTGCTGGAGGTGGAGCGCGCGGCAACAGGTGAGGTTCTCTACAACCTCGATATCGCTGGCGCGAAGCCGTGCTTCCCTGGTTGGGACGTGCTGCGGCGCCTGGGCGGCGAGATCGCGGAACTCTCCGCTTTCACCCTGGACGAAGAACTGGGACCGGGCGACGTGGTGGTCTTGGCCGGCCGCTTCGAACGCGGCGGATTGTTTCAAGAGACGCTGCTGCCCCGCCAACTAGACGAGCGTTGCCGAGTGACCGTGGTCGGAGAGCGCGGCCGCGCGGAACTGCTGCTGCCGCAGGGCTGGGACGGCTCCGCTCAACTCGGCTGGCGCGACCCTGACGGTACTTACCGCGAAGAATACTGGGACCGCTGGGATCCGTGGCCGATCCTGATCGAGCGCTTCGAGACGGCGGTCGGGGCGAAACCGGATGGAGAGGCGCTGGCGGCCGACTGGCAGCACGAGATTCGCGCCCTGGAGCTGGACGATTCGGCGCGGCGCAGCGTACAGAAGCGGCGGACGAGTCTGCTGGAATATCCCGAGGCCAGCGAGGAAGTCGGCTTCAAGGGGACGATGACGCTGGTTGGCTGCGCCATGCTCTGGCTGGTGCTGTTACTGTTGATCGTGTCACGCTGGGTGCCGGTCGCCGGCTGGCTGATCGTGCCACTCATCGCCGTCTTCCTGGGCATGCAATTCCTGCGCTACGCCGTACCGGAGAAGGAAAAGAAGAGCGGCGGCGAAGGATAGAATTGCCGCGTGCGGCTTATCCGTGGTGTGCCGCTAAGCCCCAAACGGCCGATCCAGGGGGGCACCCCGTCCAGGACATACAGAGTCCCGCCGACCCCAATACACACCGCGT
>JBBQPD010000381.1:0-6207 GCA_038331535.1 Gemmatales bacterium
TGCTCGGCGACGAACAGGTTGGCGCGCGCCCAGTAGTACCCGGCGGCGCTGCTCAGCTCGACGACGCCCGGCCGGTCGAGAACGCGCTCACGCGGCTGCTCGGCGTCGGAAAAGGCGAGCGTGAAGAAAACGCCGCCGCGCGCCCGCACCGAATGGAAGGCGGCCTGTCGCGAGACGAACTCAACCGGTTCACCGCGACGCACAAAGCCGGTGCGGGATTCGGCGTCTCCCTGGCGAACGCGATAATCGTAGTCGCGCATCTCGACGCGAACCGGTGGCAAATCCCACGGCCGGCTGCGCTGCGCATCGACCGCGCGCAGGAAGACGACCGCCCCCGCGACGCGGCCGTTCTCGTCGATTACCGGGGCATAGGGATTGGGCCGCTCGTGCCTCGGCCCGACGGACGCGATGCCGCTCGGACTGACCGGCGCGTGAAACGGCGGCACGTGCGGCGCCTTGCCTTGCCAGATCACGTCGCCGCTGATCGTCCCGGTGGTCGCGGCGTCGAACGCTTCCGCCAGGGTTAGCGGCTCCGCCTTCGGCGTCTCAGCCGGGGGAGCGTCGTCGCAACCGGCTACCAGGAGCGCCAGCAAGCATCCAAGCGTGCGTCTGTTCACGAAGAGTTCATCCTGATAGTGGTTCGCCCGAAACGTAAAGGTGCAGGGTATCACGTGTAGGAGGTGTACACCATTCGGGATCGTTGGGGCAAGATGGAATTAATCGCTCTCCGCCTCCTCTCCCCCGCCCCAGCGCCGCGACAACCCGTGTTCGACGCCGAGCTGATCGCAGTTGCGCCCGACAATGAAATCGACGGCGTCCTGTAAGGACTGCGGCCGCGTGTAGAAGGCGGGCATTGCCGGCAGGATCACGGCGCCGGCCTCGGCGCAGGCCACCAGGTTGCGCAACTGAATCAGATGCAGCGGCGTCTCGCGCGGCACGAGGATCAGCTTACGTTTCTCCTTCAAATGCACGTCCGCGGCGCGATGAATCAGGTTTTGCGATAGCCCATGCGCCACCGCCGCGACCGTTCCCATGCTGCACGGGCAGATCACCATGCCGCCCGTGAGGAACGAACCGCTAGCGATGCCGGCGGTAAAATCGCGGTGGTCGTGATAGCGAATGCGCTCGAGCGGCAACTGCTCAGCCACGTTGCCAAGCAAATCGTGCGGGTCGAAACGTCCCAGGAGTACCTTTCGATCCGTCTCGTGTTCGAGTACTTCCACCGCCGCCGGGCTGAGCGTCAGGTGGACGCTGCGGCCGGCGCGCAGCAGCACTTCCAGCAAGCGGACGCCGTAGGGCGACCCGCTGGCACCCGTGAACGCGAGAACGAGGTCGGTAGCGGACATGGCATTGCCTCTGTCAGCGGTCAGTACTGAGTACTGAGTACTCAGTACACTGACTCCTGACTCCTGTTTCCTAACCCCTGACCATAATCGCCATGCCGGACGCCGACCGCCTGCTCACGACTCTTCGCCGCGCCGTCGCCGCGTTCCGTGCCACTCCGGGCCGGCGCGGCCGGCTCGTCGCGTTGCCCGCGGGAGACGAGGTTTTCGTCGTTGGCGATCTGCACGGCAATGTCGAAAACTTCCGCGTCCTCCTCAAACGGGCTGACCTCGCCAAGTTCCCGAACCGTCATCTCATATTACAAGAGGTCGTCCACGGCACGTTCCGCTACCCGCTCGGCGGAGATAAATCACACCAGCTGCTCGACCTGACGGCCGCACTGAAGTGTCAGTATCCCAACCGCGTTCACTTCCTGCTCGGCAACCACGAGCTGGCCCAGTGGACGAATCGCCGCATCGGCAAGAACGACGAAGACCTGCTGGAGCTGTTCACGGCCGGCGTCGATTTGGCTTACGGCGACCGCGCTGAGGAAGTGTACGCCGTCTACCTGGAACTGTTCGCCGTCGTGCCGCTCGCCGTCCGTACCGCTAACCGCGTTTTCCTCAGCCACAGCTTGCCGAACGCCAACCGCCTCGACGCTTTCGACCCGTCGGTACTGGAGCGCGACACCAACGACGAGGCGGATCTCGCGGGCGGCGGCGCGGTCCATTCGTTGGTGTGGGGCCGCGACACCAGTACGGAAAACGTCGCCGCGTTTCTGACGAAGGTGGACTCCGATCTGCTCATCACCGGACATATTCCCTGCGAGAACGGTTTCGACGCGCCGAACGACCGGCAGCTGATCCTCGACAGCCTCGGCCTGCCGGCGGCGTACTGTCTGTTCCCCACCGACCGGCCGCTGACACACGCCGAGTTGTTGGAGTGCGTACAGTTATTGTAAGGCTTGTTATTCCGCGAAACGCAAAGCAACATGGACGCCGACAAACTCCCGACCCGGGCGCCGATGCCCTCAACCCCCGAAGAGACCCTCGGACCGACGGTCCACGAACAGGTCTTCATCGACGATTACTCGTTTGCTATTTCGCTGCCTGGCGAGTCCGACCGCCTGTTCGACCATCCGGCCGTGCGCGCCGCGTTTGCCGCCGACGACTACCTGCCGTACTGGGCCGACCTGTGGCCGGCGGCGCGCATGCTCGCCAAGGTCATCGTCCGGGAGACATGGCCGGCCGGTCTGGAAGCGCTGGAGATCGGCTGCGGCCTCGGCCTGCCGGGCGTCGCGGCATTGGCGAAGGGAATCCACGTCACCTTCAGCGATTTCGACGGCACGGCCCTGCGCTTCGCCGCCGATAACGCTCGCCTCAACGGGTTCACCGACTTCACGACGCTGCAAATGGACTGGCACTATCCACCGGAAAACGTGCAGTTCCCGCTTCTTCTGGCCTCGGACCTGCTCTACGAGATGCGCAACGTCCCGCCGCTGGTCGCCCTCATCAAACGGCTGCTGCGGCCCGATGGGGAGTGTCTGCTCACCGACCAGGATCGCGTGCCATCGCACGTATTGCGCGACACGCTGACGGTGGAGGGGCTGCCCTTCACAACCCAAACGCTGCGCGCCGGCGAGCCGGGCGGCCGGCGCCTGAAAGGGACGCTGTATCGGATTCGGCGATAGTGTCTCCGCTTGCGGCTTAGCGGCGCGGGACCGCCAAGCCGCAAGCGGCGATACTTCCCAAATTTGCTTGCCCTGTGCCGGCCTGCGCCGGTATCGTACCAATGCCCTCCTTTCTGGACGTGAAGTGCATTGGCCGTTCTTCCATCGGAGTCGAAGCGTATGCCCGTTCTTGTGGCTTGCTCGTGCGGGAAGCAGTTGAGAGTTCCGGACGCGGCCGTCGGCAAAAACATCCGCTGCCCCGCGTGCAAGGCCGTCCTGCTGGCGACCCCGTCCGCCCCGCCGACGTTGCGCACCGCCTCGGCGCCGGAGACGGACACAACGGCGACGATGGTTCGCTTCAGCTGCGGCGCCTGCGGCAAGGAGATGCAAGCGCTCGTCGAATACGGCGGCCAGGAGACTTCCTGCCCCGAGTGCAACGCCGCCGTGCTGATTCCCGGCCGCGGCGCCGTCGCCCCGGTCCCCGATCTGCCGACTGCGTTCCGTACCGCCGCTCCCGACCTCTCGACTTACGCACAAGGCGCAAGAAGCACGAACGATGGCCCATCCTCGTCGCGCCGCCTCCGCCCGGCCCGCCGCAAACGGCGCGTCTGGCTCTGGGCGGCACTGGCTCTGGTACTGATCGGCGGCGGCCTTATTGCCTGGTTCGTCACGCGCACACCGCCGACGCCCGACATGCCGCTGGTGCCGGCCGATGCCCAGGGTTTCGTCACGGTCCGCGCGGCGGAGCTGTGGAAGGCCGACGCCTTGATCGGTTTTCGCAACCGACATTCCGACATCCTCGAAGACTTCAAGAAACGCGAGGAGCAGCTCGGGCTGAAACTCGAGGAGTGCGAACGCATTACCCTGGTCTTCAAGGACGTGGACGCCTTCTTCAGCGACAGGCAACCGGACTCGGCCTGGTGGGCGATCTGCGTCACCACGCACCCCTACGATCAGAAGAAGTTACTCGACAACTTCGTGCCGGGTGCCACCGAGGAGACTTTCCAGAACCGGCCGTATCGCCTGGGCACAGGCGATGCGAAAAAGCGCGCGCTTTACTTCCACAGCGAGCGCGTTTTCGTTTTCGGACCGAAGGAGGGAGTCCACGCTTGCCTCGATCAGGTTGCTTTTCCCAAGACGGAGGGACCGCTCAAGGAGGCGTTGAAGGAGGCGTTCGGGAAGCATCATCTTGTCGCCGGCTTCGCTCCGCCGGCCTCGGCGCTCGAGAAACTGAAGAAAGACCTACCCGCTGGCGACGACAAGTCCACTGCGATCCTTGACGCCCAATTGTGGACGCTGACAGCGAACCTGGAAGCCGAACTGGTGCTGGAACTGGTCGCCGCCTTCGCGGACGCCGACAAGGCCGGCAAAGGCAAGACAGCGGCAGAAGTCCTCAAAGGCCTGGCACTCGCGAAGATCGACGCGGCCAAAAAGGCGGCCGCTGCCGCCAACCCCCCGCCGCCGCCGCAGCTGGTAGAGAACCTCAAGCAGGTGGAGACGACGCTGAACGGCATGAACGTCGAGCAGAGGAAGAACACGGTGGTCGTTCAGGGAAAAAGCACCGTCGCCAACCAGTCCGCGCTCCTGGAGATGCTGCTGCAGACCCTTCGCTAGAACTCCCATGCACGTTCCCAGGCCATCGGCCTGGGCTGACGGAAGCGGCCCTTCAGGCCGCAACACCGACGCGCCTACATCGGGACGCACCCCCGGTCGCCTTTCACCTCCTCGATTCGCTCTTGACATATTCTCCTCGGAATCTTATCACCCGCCCTCTCTACAGGAACATCGCTTGACCGTGGGGGGCGGAGCGGCACTTCGGCCGTCCCGCCGGGGGATTCGTCGCTTTCGGGGAACGATCATGAACCGTCGCGATGCCGTGCTACGGCTGTCGGGGACCGCGCGCCTGGGTCGATGGCTGCTCGCCGCCGTCCTGGTGGGAGCGGTCGGTTGTACCGAACCGTTGACGCGCCCGCAGGCCGCCGACGAGCCGGAACGCGACCGCTACGAACTGCAAACCCTCGGCGATTTCACGCAGGTCGGCAACGCCGAGCCGACGCCTCTCGGCGGCGTCGGCCTCGTCGTCGGCCTCGACGGCACCGGCGGCGAAGCGGCGCCCGAGTTCCGCACCATGCTCGAAAGCGAGCTGCGGAAGATGGGCGTGAAAGACGCCAAGAAGTGGGCGAACGCCCCCGACAGTGCCGTGGTCTTCGTCTCCGCCGTTCTGCCGCCGGGATCGAGCAAGGGCGACAAGATCGACATCGACGTGGCCCTCACGCCGAAGACGCGGGCCACCAGCCTGCGCGGCGGCTACCTGATGGAATGCGTGCTGTACAACTACGACATGACCCGCAACCTCACCGCGCGGGAAGACGCGCCGCAGATGATGCTGCGCGGCCACGCGGTGGCAAAAGCCGAGGGGCCGGTGCTGGTTGGCTTCGGCGAGGGCGACGAGCCGATGCGCGTCAAGCGCGGCCGTGTCTGGGGCGGCGCCCGCCTCAACATCGACTGGCCGCTGGCCCTCGTCCTCAACACCGATTACCAGACGGCGACCTGGGCGAACCGTATCGCCGAGCGCGTCAACGACGTCTTCGACGGCGGCCTGCGCGGGGCCAACGCCACCGCCGTCGCCAAAGCCCGCGACCCGCTCATGATCCCGATCCGGGTGCCGGCCCAGTACAAGCTGAACCTGCCGCACTTCCTGCGCGTCGTGCGGGCGATCACGATGTACGAGGTGGCGGATCGGCCGGATGACCGGCCCGATAGCCGTTCCTATCGCAAGCGCCTGGCGGACGACCTGCTCGACCCGGCACGCACGCTCAGCGCGGCGCTGCGGTTGGAGGCGCTCGGGCCGACCAGCATCCCCGCCCTGACGCCTGGCCTGAAGAGCCAGCACCTGCTGGTCCGCTTCGCCGCCGCCGAGTCGCTCGCTTTCCTCGACAGCCCGTCGTCGGCCGACGAGCTGGCCCGTATCGTGCAAAACGAGCCGGTCCTGCGTGCCTTCGCGCTGACGGCCCTGGCGTCGCTGGATGAGTCCGTCGCCGAGTCGCGCTTGCAGGAGTTGCTCACGACCAGCACCGATGACGAGACACGCTACGGCGCCTTCCGCGCTCTGCGGGCGCGGAACGATAAGAACAACCTGGTGCAGGGCAGCTACCTCAACGATTCGTTCTGGCTGCACCGCGTCGCTCCGCAGACGGTGCCGCTGGTTCACGTGT
>JBBQPD010000382.1:0-6203 GCA_038331535.1 Gemmatales bacterium
ATCGCGGGATCACCCTTCAGCAATTCCGCGGAAGCCTGTTCGCGGATCTCGAAACGATCGTCGTCCAGCATGGTCACCAGCTCACGCAGCCGCTCCGGCGGCCGGCGAAGATGGCCGAGGTCCGTGAACAGCGTCGAAACCCAATCGGCGGGGCAAGCATCGGGAAAATGCGCGTAGAGCAGCGCACGGACCCAAACGGGTTTGATGGATCGAAGCCGGGCAAACTGGTCCTTCGTCAGGTGAATGTCTACATGCCGCTTCGACGTTAGCCATGCCTTATGATCTTCCTCGATGAACTCTCGATGCCAGCGAGCCTGTTCTGCGTCCCTGGCCGCATCCGGGCCGTTGAATTGCTTCTTCTTCAGTTCTTCCAGCTCCGCCAACCAATCATTTTTGTGGGCGTGCTTCCGCTGTACTTCGGACCAGAACTTGAACACGTCCGCCGCGGAAGCGCACTTTGGTGAGACGAGGTATTCGACGAGGGCGGCGAAGCCTTCCTCGAGGGTTGGAAAACTCTCATAGATCGTGCCGACAAGTCGTTCCCGAAGCTGCTGGGAAGGAAGTTGGTCCAGTGCCCGGAGCAATAGCGGGACGAATTCCTTGTGGCGGCAGCCGGAGATCGTTTCGACGAAGTCGCTCGCTGGATCAGGAGATTGCCATGAATAGTCTTCCTCGCCCTTCAGTCTCTCGGTTGTCGCTTCCAACTCGATTTCGAGGGCGCGCAGCGCTTTGGCAACGTTTTCTTTTGTGGCGGGTAGCACTTCCACGATCTGCGTCCGCTTTAATGAAAACAAGAGATCCTGTTTATGCTTGAAGAGTCGATCTTTCCTCGTTTCTTCCACCAAGCGACAAACATCCCAGCCATAGTGGATGGGGACTTTGCCTGCTGGGATCGAAAGAAATTTCGGGTGGAGTTTGAACGTGTGCGCTTCTGTTTCGCCGGGCTTGAGGGAATGCGTGCCATAACCGACCCTCCCTCTGAAAGCGAAACCCCTGCTGGGTTCGCCTCGAACCTTCCACTCCTCTCCTGGACGGCAGAAGGCGTCAGTCGATTGGGAGTAATATCCAAGGCGAAGCGTTACCTCGCTGACGTTTTTCAGCGTCACCTTGCAGATGACGGAGCCTTCCTCGAGAGCAACGAGGACGGTGAGCGACACCTGCAAGTCCTCGGCGCTTCGCGGCCACGGCGGCTCGTCCGCAGCCCGGATCGGCGTCGCCGTCATCAGCACCGAGAGGATCGAAACCAGGGCCGCAGTCGTGGATGATCGCATCGCCGACCTCCCGAATTGAAGAGCACGCCGGGCGACGGAAAGCCACAAGTGGAAAAAGTGTCAGGAACCTTTTACGCTCCACAATGGCGAAAATTTACCCGACACCCCCTCCTCATAATGGATCTGTCAAACAAACGGGTTCACGATTGCGAGACCGTCGTAATCGGTCCCGGCGTCCATGTCCTCGGAGTACAGGGTAGTGACGCCCGCCTCATTGCAGGCCGCCAGGAGCATGCAATCCCAGTGCGAGAGACTGAATCGGGAGAACAGGTCAAAGTATTTCTCGAAGACGCGGGCGTTTGGGAGCGCCAGGGGAAACATGGCGAGGAAATCGCGAACGTGGGCCTCGATGTCGCCAGCAGCGATTCGGCCGGCTGCCTGGCGCTTCCGCAGATTGTTCAGAAGTTCGCCAGCGACCTGCCAGGGAAGAATCGTTTCGGTCGGCGGTTGAGCCAGGCGCTTGAACAGGTCGCGCGCCTTGGCCTGCTTGACGGGATCGCTCGCATCCAGGGAATAGACGAACACATTGGTATCAACGGCGTTCATGCATTTCGTCTCGCGTAAAGCGCTGACCGTCAAAATAGAGCGGTCGTTCCTTGAGCCGTTCTTGAATTGACTCCCATGCCTTCTGCGCAGTCGTTTGCGGTGGGGTTTCCTCAATCGGCTCGATAATTAATAGCACGCGGGTCTTATAGGGCCGGTCGATAGTCGCGTCCGGCTTGAGCATCCCGTCGATCACCGTCGCCGAAACATGGGTAGTCATGCCTCGTCCTTTCAATTACGCGGGCGGCTGTTGCACCATTCCGCCGCTAATTTTAGCCGGAATCACACACCGCGAGAATACCAGGGCGCACAAAGGGGGTCCGGTTCATTCTGCCCTCGAACAACAAACCTGACCGCTTTTTCCTTCTCCCCTGACCCCCTTTCTCTCTCTGAAAAGCTCGACCACGTTCATCTTCGCCATCTTGATCGCCAGCGCCGGCCGTTCGCTTCTCTTGCCATTGACTATTTCACCGCTCGACGATATCTGCCCCTCTCTCATTCAGCAATGCCGTTGAACGGCTCCGACCTTTCCCGGACTTCAAGTCCATCGGGCTGGTGCGGGGCCGTGGTTGCCCGGTCGGTCGGCGAAGGGGTTCGCCGCCGCGGCCGACGGCAAGGCGTCCGCGGTACGTCCAGAGCGGCCATTTTAGGCGGCGAAGGACGGGATTTCCTGACGGCAGGATGAATGAGGATGGCGACGGTTTTTCCTTCAGGGCAAAGCCGAACGCGGTCGATAGTAGGGGGGAAGTGGCCCGTCATTGGGCCGTACAGGGACGGGGGTTTGGCAAGCGGTGTCCGGTCCTTCGGGGCTGGTGGAACGATCGCGCCGACGGGGTGGACGCGGCCGTAGCGACGAGGGGAAGTCGCTGCGGCCGCGTCCGGCACGGGCGTTCCGATACCGAGCAAGGCGTCCGAACGGCGTTTCGTTTCGCGAAACGCAAGCAATCGGACGCCGCCAACCTTTTCCGGTCTTCGCACCCGTTGCGACTGGTCCGCGGCAGACAACGCCGCGGCACTGGTGCGTCGGGAGAGGGTCCGGGAAGGCACGGCGACTGCTTGCCTTCCAGCAGGGAGGGAGTCCATGATGACGCACGTAGACGTGGATATTCAGCAAGTCTGGCGCGACTACCGAGCCGCCCCGACCACCGAGCTGCGTAATTTTCTGGTCGAACATTATCTTCAGCTGGTGAAGTACAATGCCGAGCGCATCTGGGCGCGTCTGCCCGACGGCGTCGATCTGGACGACCTTATCAGCGCCGGCATTTTCGGCCTGCTGGACGCCATCGAACACTTCGACCTCGACCGCGGCGTGAAGTTCGAGACCTACTGTGTGCCGCGCATCCGCGGCGCCATGCTCGACGAGTTGCGGACGATGGACTGGGTGCCGCGCCTCGTCCGCAGCAAGGCGAGCAAGATGGAGGTGGCCCGCAAGAGCCTGGAAGCAGCGCTCGGCCGGCCGCCGCGCCCCGACGAGATGTGCGAAAAGCTCGGCGTGCCGCTGGAGGAGTTCGCCAAGATGCAGGGCGACGCCACCGCCGTCACGCAGGTCAGCCTGAACAAGAAATGGTACGAGACCGACAGCTACAAGGATGTGCGCGAGATCGACATTCTTGAAGACAAAAAGGCCGAGGATCCGACGCATCGCCTGCAAAATCGCGACCTGATGCGCCTGGTAACCCGCGGCCTGAACCGCAACGAACGCCTCATCATCATCCTCTACTATTACGAGGACATGACGATGAAGGAGATCGGCGCCACGCTCGACCTGAGCGAGTCGCGCGTCAGCCAGATGCACTCCAGCATCGTGGCCCGGCTGCAGTCGCAACTGGCGCAGCGGAGGCCGGAGTTCAGTAACCAGTAACAGTTCGGAGTTCGGAGTTCGGAGTTGTCGAACCGGGTGCGCGAGACGAAGTTCGTCCCGCGCACCCGGTTCTTTCGTGTTCCATTTGCCGCTTGCGGCTTAGCGGCCTGTCCCGCTAAGCCGCAAGCGGCGATCGAGCCGGCCCTTGTTTAGCCCCCTCCCTACCGTAGAATGAGACGCATTCTGAACGGTGTCGTGGTCCCAAACGGGATCGCTGTCGGCACACGTTTTGGTAGTGTTTCCGCTTGCGGCTTCGCGGTCAAATATCGCTAAGCCGCAAGCGGCCGAGGGAGGTTGGCCATGCTGTCGCGCCGTCGTCTCCGGCTGCTGTCCGCGCTCCTCACCCTGGCCGCGGTCTTCGCGGCTACCCCCGTCCAGGCGGCGGAACTCGACAAGTTCCTGCCCGCCGACACCGAAATCTTCATCCGCTTCGACCTTCGCCAGGCTCTTGATTCCGGCCTGGTCAAGAAGCTCGGCATCGAGCAGATCAGGGACGTGCTCAAACAGGTTGAGGAACTCGACGCCGCCTTCAAGGAGCTGGACTTCGACCCGTTGCGCGACATGGAGGCCGTCACCTTCGCCGCCCCGAACGGCAACGAACCGGACCGCATGCTCGTCATCATTCGCGGCAAGTACAAGCTCGACAAGTTCAAGGCCAAGGGCGAAGACCTGGCCAAGAACATGGGCGACGTCGTGAAGCTGCACAAGGTAGCGGACGGCGCCGGCGGCCAGGTACACCTGTACGAGGTCATTGTTCCCGATCAGGATCAACCGCTGTTCGTCGCCCTGCCCAACGAGACGACGCTGCTCGTGTCGCCGGGCAAGGATTACGTCTCCGACGCGATCAAGCGCGACAAGGATAAGGGGCCGGTCGCCCTGAAGAACAAGGACTTCCAGGCGCTGCTTGAGAAGATGAACCCGAAGCAGACACTGGCGCTGGCGGCCATCGGCGAGGCGTTGGCGAAGAGCGCCGGCGACGGGGTCGTCAAGGAAGCGCTGGCAAAGGTTGACGCCGTCGGCGGGGGCATCACGCTGGCGGACGACGTGAAGTTCGAGATCGTGATCGGCGCCAAGACGGCGCAGGAAGCCAAGGAGCTGAAAGGGACGGTCGATGACTACGTGACCAAGGGCGTGGCCCTCGTCGGCCTGCTCGCCCTTCAGGAGAAACAGCTCACGCCGGCGGTGGACGTTCTCAAAACGATTCGCTGCGCCGCGAAGGAGAAAGCGGTGACGATCAAGTTGGAAATCAGCGCCGACGTCATCGAGGCGATTCAGAAGGCGCTCACCGGCGGTTGAGCAGTTCCCGCTTGCGGTTTCGCGCGAAGCCGCAAGCGGATAGGGTGAAACTCCCGGCGCGGAGCTTGGGTACTATCCCCCGAAGTTGTATTGTATCGCGGGCCGCATGGGGCGGCTCCGTGCGGATGTTCTTCCCTCTGATAAGGATCCCTTGCTCATGTTGCGACCTCGCAAGTTCGCGTTGCTGGCCCTGGCCCTGGGCGCCTCCCTTCTCGCCGCCCCGGCCCGCGCCGCCGATCTCGACAAGCTGACGCCCGCCGACGCGCAGGCGGTCATGGTGTTCAACGTTCGCCAGGCCATCAATTCGCCGCTCGCCAAGAAGAAGATGGTGGCGGACCTTCTCAAGGCCGGCATCGACGGCAACCCGCAGGCCAAGCAGGTGCTGGCGGCCCTCGGCCTCGATTTGACCAAGGACATCGAGACGGTTTCCGTCGCCGTCGGCAGCATCAACGATCTCCAGGACGGCAAGAAGCCCGAGAAGATGCTCGTCACCATCCGCGGTTCGTTCGATCCCGAAAAAATCGACGCCGCCGTCAAGGGCGCCGATACGATCAAGGTCAGCAAGGAAGGCAACGTCACCATTTACGAGGTCAAGGACAAGGGCGAGACCAACTACATCACAGTGATCGGCAAGAGCATCATTGCCGCCTCTCCCTCCAAGGATTACCTGCTGAAGTCGATCAAGAACATCGGCGGCGGCAGCAAGGAGCTGGTCAAGGCCGGCGCCAAGGTTGATGCCAAGCAGAGCATGTGGATGGCCGTCGTCATCGACGAGGCGATGCGCAAGAAGATGGCCGAAAGCCCGCAGTTCAAGGACATCGCCCCGAACCTCGAGTCGATCACGACCGGCGTCAACATCACCGACGACATCGTCCTCGACGTGAACATCAACACGGCCAACGCCGCCGCGGCGAAGGACATGAAGAAGCAGATCGACGCCGCCCTGCCCTTCATCACCGCCTTCATCGGCGACGACAACCCCGCCAGCCCGGTCGTGAAGGATCTGCTGAAAAGCCTGAAAGTCACCGCCGGCGAGGACGCCCTCAACATCAACCTGAAGGTCACCGAGGCAACCCTCGACAAGATCATCAAGCTCGCCGGCGGCCAGTAATCGCCGCATGGTATCTTGTTACGAGCCGCGACCGTCAGGGAGCGCTGGTGCCAGCGCTTCATGGTATCTTGTTACGAGCCGCGACCGTCAGGGAGCGCTGGTGCCAGCGCTCCCTGACGGT
>JBBQPD010000383.1:0-6202 GCA_038331535.1 Gemmatales bacterium
AACGCTCCCTAACGGTCGCGGCTCGTGAGAAACGACACCTTATGAGACAGACTCTTAGCAACCACACAAAACCAGTCTGGCTGAAAGCTGTTAGCTGATAGCTAGTAGCTGTCAGCCAGAACTCGGCTGAACTTCTCCGCATCTTGCGGAGAAGCTCAGAGCTAAGAATCGAATGGGAGAGCTTGCATCAAGCGGTCAGGAAAGCCGGAGCGGTTCGCCAGCCGAAAACTTCTTGCTTGCCAGTCGCTCCCTGCGCGCGATAGGCTATCCTATCCGCACAAGAATCCGCACCACAGCCCATGAGGGAAGAATGACCGAACAACCGTCGGAATTCGATCTGCTCATGGAGCGCGTCCGTGCCGGCTCCGCGGAGGCGGCACGCGAGCTGCTGGACCGGTACGGCGGACACGTGCGCCGGGTCGTCCGCCGGAAGTTGCATCAACGACTGCGCACGCAATTCGATTCAACCGATTTCACGCAGGCCGTCTGGGCCTCCTTCTTTGCCGCTCCCGCGGGAGATCAATCCTTCGATTCGCCGGACGCGCTCGTTGCTTTCCTCGCCGGAATGGCGTTCAATAAAGTAGCGGAGGCGTACCGTAGCCGCGTGCGGGCCGCGAAGCGCTGCGTGTACCGCGAAGAGCCGCTCGCGACCGAAGGGGTCTCGGAAAGCGTCGGCCACCGTGACCTGCGTCAACCCTCTCCGAGCCAGGTCGCGGTAGCCAACGAGCACTGGGAGCGATTGCTCCAGGGTCTGCCGGCTCAGTATCGTCTTGCCCTTGAACTGTTGCGCCGCGGCCACACCCATGCCGAGGTGGCCGCACGCCTCGGCTTGAACCCGAAACAGATTCAACGGCTGCTGCACAAACTCAATCAGGAACCGGTCCAATGACCGACTCTCTCTCCTCCCTGGAATCGCACCCCCTGCGCACACTTGCCGCGGAGATCAAGCAGGAGTGGGCCGGCGAAACCTGTCCGCCCGATGCCCGGGCGGCGTTCGAGCGCCATCCCGAGCTGCTGTCCGACCAGTCGATCTATCTCGACCTGGCCTACGAAGAATACTGTCAACGACGCCAGGGCGGCGAGGACGTCGATGCGCAGGAGTTTTGCGCCCACTTCCCGCGTCATCACCTCGAGCTGCTGCAGCTGATCGATACCCATCGGTACATGGCTAAAGCGGACGCCCTGTTGGCGTCGCAGCCGTTGGATTTTTGGCCGGGAATTGGCGAACAGGTGGCCGGGTTCACCATCCGGCGCGAGCTGGGCCGCGGCACCTTCGCGCGCGTCTACCTGGCGACCGAGGCGGCAGCGGGCAATCGACCCGTCGCGCTCAAGATGACGTTTGAGGGCGGCGCCGAGGCCTGCATCCTGGGCCAGCTCCCGCACCCGAACGTCGTCCACGTCAATTCCGTGGGCGAGGACGAGACGACGGGCCTGACGCGACTGTGCATGCCGTTCCTGGGATCCGCCACGCTCCATAACCTCGTGCGCCGCGCCTTCCCGAGCACGGGAGCGGTGCCGCCCAGGAATGCTTCCCTCATTCTGGAGGTCGTCGCGGCAGCCGTCAAACCGGGAGACCCGCCGCCGCACGTCGGGCCGGGCGCGCTGACGCCGGCCGCCGTGCTGCAGACCGGCTCCTACGCCGACGGCATCGCGGAGCTGGGCCGGCAACTGGCCGATGCCCTGTCTTTCGTGCATCAGTCCGGCGTGTTTCATCGCGATTTGAAGCCGACCAACGTGCTTCTCGGCCCGGGCGGGCGTCCCGTGCTGCTGGATTTCAACCTGTCCAAGGACCGCCGCTACCCCGCCGGCCGCCTGGGCGGCACGCTGCCGTACATGGCGCCGGAACAGGTTCGCGCGATGCTCGACCGGAGTCTCGTTCCTGCCGAGCTGGACGGGAGAGCGGACCAGTTCTCGCTTGGCGTCCTCCTCTACGAGCTGTTGACCGGGCGACTGCCGTTCGGCCTGCTCCCCACCGACCAGTTGGTCGCGACCGCCGGCCCGGCCTTGCTCGCGCTCCAAAGTCGGGGCTATGAACCGATACGCAAGCTCAACCCCGCCGTTCACCCCTTGCTCGCTCGCGCCGTCGAGCGCTGCCTGGCGCTTCGTCCGGAGGAACGCCATGCCGACGCCGCCGCGCTCGCCAGCGCCTTGCTCGACTACCAGACCAAAACGCGCCCGGCGCCGCACCGCACGTCCCGCCGCTGGGCGTATGCCGTGGGTGCGGCTGCGTTGCTTCTTATCACCGGGTTGGCGGCGAAACAGATCGTGAAGCCCGCCGCGAATCCACCCGTTCAGGAAGCCCCGAAGTCCGCTCAGGAACTTTACGACCGGGGCCACGCTGCCATGTGTGCGGGGGACGACGGGGCCGCCATTGCGCTGTTTCACTCTTCAGAGGCACAGCGGAAAGTGGAAGGGGCTCCTCCGGACGGCCGGACGCTCGCCTGCCTCTCCTATTGCTTGGCTCGTACCGGGGTGAACGAAAACGCCGTGTTGTACTCCAAGAAGGCCAGGGAAGCCGGCTTCGTTCGCGCCGCCGTTTTCAACAATGAGGGTCTGGCCTGCCTTCGATCCGAGAAATCGAACCCGGCGGAGGCGTATCAGGCTTTCACCCAGGCAATAGCGTGCGACCAGGCGATGGTGGAACCGCTCCGGAACCGCGCCCAGTTGTGTCTGTGTGCGAGGCCGACGCCGGCACGTCTCCAAGAAGCTCGCCAAGACATGGACAAGGCGTTGGACCTTGCCTTGGCGTGCGGTGCGCCGCGAGCGGAACTCTTTTACAACGCCGCGCAACTCTCCTGTCTCGCCTCCAATCTCGATGAAGCGTTAACGTATCTTCAGGGTGCTGTCGCGTGCAACGCACCGCAGAGTTTTCTACGAAATGATCCCATCTTGAAAGCCGCTCTGAGCGGGCGACGGGAATTCCTTCCCATCATCAACGGAGCGGTCGAAGGTCGTGCATTTCCCCAAAGTCCTCCCCTTGTCGATCCGACGCAGGGGACAACGAAGTAGGCAGACCGCAGACCGCCTGGACTCGGATTCTCAACAATAGTTCCTCCGGGCGACAATTTCCATAACTGCCTTGCCTCAATCACCTTAAGGTGCGAGACGCGTCCCGAACGCGGCGCGCACCGCTTTTTTTTCGTTTTTTGATGTCCACCTCCGCCGCCGAATTGCAAACGAAGCACTTTAGAGGCTGCGATTGATCTTTTCACGCTTCCTCCCGTTGGATAACACCCACGGGCTTCGAGGGTTGGATCGCGCCGCCAAAGCGCGGCTTGTCCCTTGAAAAACCTGTGGTCTGTTTTAAGGAGTGAGATGATGCTAGGTTTCCTGAACCTGTTCACCCGAACACGAACGGCGCCGTCGCGCCCGACCCCGCGTCGCTCGACGCGCCTGTGGCTGGAACAGCTCGAAACCCGCGATTGTCCCTCGGCGCCAGGCGGCTCGCTCCCCCTGCCGCCGCCGGCGCCTCCCGGTGGAATAATCGCGCCCACTACTTCCCCCGTGATCAGCCTTTCCCTGACGATGAACGGCCTGAAATCGGTCACGCTCACCGGCAGTGTCACGGCCGATCAGCCGGCCGGATTAACCGTGACCTTTCTCGGGGCCTTGAGTGCCGTCACGACCACGGACGGCAACGGCAATTTCAGCTTGACCGTGAACGCCGACTGTCTTGGCACCGTGCAGGCAACGACGGTGGATCAGCTGAGCCAAATGTCGAATACGGCGACGGCGACGGTCGCGGCCGTGCCACCTGAAATCACCTATTTCAGGTGCAGGCGGAGTGGGGACGTGGTGGTGTTCGTCGGCACCGTCGTCGGTCGCGACGCCTTCGGCATGGTTGTCACCGTGCAGGGGGCTCCCGTTCCACTCCAGCAAGGTGTTACCGACGTGGCCGACGTGAATGGCACCTTCGCGGTCGTCACGACCTTGACTGCCGGCCAGGTCGGCGCTGTGGCCGCCAGTTGCGTCGATTGCTGGGGGCAGCAGTCGAATGTGGTCTTTACCTACGTTTCCTAGCCGCTCCGGGCTGGATGGTGTTCCGCTTGGAGGGAAAGGCGATGGCCCCAATCGAAGAGTCCCTGTACGCCCTCGCCACGGGAATGCGCGGGGCGGACCTGAACGACCTGGCCCACCGGCGCGCCGCGCTGGAGGCCGACCTCGAGACGCTGGTCCGCTGTGCCCTGCGCAACGGCACCGGTTCGCCGGGATTGGTGCGCTGGGTGCGCGGCGCCCTCCCGAAGGTGGCTGGCACGAGCCTCGGCGGGCAAGGGCAGGAGCGCGCCGCGCCCATCCTGGCCCGGTTGCTCTGTCGAACCCTCGTCAACCAGTATCGCCGGCCGCAGTCCGAGGGAACGCCGGCAAGTTGGGAGACGGTCCGCGGCTAAGAGTCTGTTCCGGAGGTGTTGCTTTCTACGAGCCGCGACCGTCAGGGAGCGCTCCCTGACGGTCGCGGCTCGTAGAACCCATTTTCGGAACCGGCTCGAACACCACGGCCGTGGGAGGCAGACGTGCCTCCCGCGGTACGATTGCACCTGGGAGTGTTTCATCGTGAACAGGATTAGCGAGGTCAAGCGGACCATGGGGCCGCGGTGCGCGTCCGCGTGGTTGGACGTCTTCACGAATTCGGAGGAGCGCTGCGTCTTCTGCAAGGACATTACGGGCCGCTATCTTCAGGTCAACACGGCTTTCTGCCGCTGGCTCGGCCGACCGGCGGCTTCGATCGTCGGCCGCACCGCCTTCGACCTCTGGCCGCCGCTGATCGCGGAGGCGCTGACCGCCGCCGACTGGCGCGCGCGCGCGGGCACCTTCGTCGAAAAAGAAGAACTGTGTCCGAACGCACACGAGCTAAGGACGCTACGCACCGCCGTCATGCCCGTGAAGGATGCGCGCGGTCGCATCGCCGGCATCCTGGGATCGTTCACGGACGTGACCGAAGAACGGCACCCGGATGGGTTGTTCCAACGCGCCCAGCGCCGTGCGGTCCTGGGGCGCCTCAAGACCTGTCTCGCGGAGGAGCGGCAGCAGTTGCTGCCGTTCACACAGGGGGGAGCGGTCTCTCCCCTGGCGCGCGAGCTGGCGGAGCAGATGGCCGCCGTCGCGGCGCTGTCGGCAAAGTTGTCCCGGCAGGTCAACGGCCATGACCGCGCGGATCAAAAGACCTCCGAGGCGGGAAACCTGAACGCCGCCGTCGAGGAGGTGGCCACGCACTTCCGATCCGTTCTGGACCTGAGCGTCCACCTCAAAGTGTTCCCCGGAGAGGATCTGCCGGCCGTACAGGTTCCGCACAGCCAACTCGCGCAGATCCTATTCAATCTTTGCCTCAACGCCCGCGCTGCCATGCCGCAGGGCGGGCGGCTGACGGTAGAAACCGACCAGGTGCCCCATGCCTCGGCGCTCTCGGTCGCGAACGGTGCTCTTCAACTCCGCCGGCGCGCCGGCCCCCATGTGCGTCTGCGCGTCTCCAACACGGGACGAGTCTCGAATCAAAGAAGACGCGCCCACCGAAGCGCGGGCGCGATCGAGAGCAGCGTCGGCTTGGCCGTCGTCCAGGACGTGGTACGGCGGCACGGCGGCTGGGTCGAATGCGCCGGAGAACCGGACGCCGGCTCGACTTTCTCCGTATTTCTTCCGGCCGTCGAAGAGACCATGTCCCCCTCCGCCGCGCTGGGCATCGCGCAGGTTTCAAACTCGACGGTCCTCCTCGCCGACAACGACCCGTGTATCGTCTCCCTGTGCCAGACGATCCTGCGTTCGAGCGGCTATCGGGTCCGCACGGCGTCCTGCGGCAAAGAGGCGGCGGACGTCTACCGCCGCGAGCGCGGCGAAATCGGCGTGGTTGTGCTGGATCAGAACATGCCGGAGATGTCCGGCGTGGACGTGCTGACCGAACTGGCGGCGACGGACCCAGCCGTCCGCGTGCTCTTCATGAGCGGCGCGCCGCTGGAAGACGTGCCGCCCGCGCTCGCTCGTAATTTGCGTGGGTTCATCAACAAACCGTTTCGGGCCGCCGAATTGCTCGCGGCGGTGCGCTCGGCGTTCGCCGCGGAGTGAGGGACTGCTGGTCCACGAGCCGCGACCGTCAGGGAGCGCGGGGAACGCTCCCTGCTGCTCCACGAGCCGCGACCGTCAGGGAGCGCGGGAGAAACGCTCCCTGACGGGCGCGGCTCGTTCTGCGGCTCCACGAGCCGCGACCGTCAGG
>JBBQPD010000384.1:0-6179 GCA_038331535.1 Gemmatales bacterium
TGTGCCTGGTGAGAATGAATAATACCACCAGCCAGTAGCATCGCTACCAACGAGAAGGGCCGCGTGAGCGAATTGGCCTAACTCGGGATCAAGCAATTTAAGCGCCGGTTGATTCGGCTTTGGATCGTACAGGTAAATGGCATCCAATCCAGTCGGATCCGTCGAATTCGTGACATTATTCCCTACCAGCCGCCGCAGGTTACTGTCCCCCGCCGCGAACTTCAGCGGGTCTTCGCTCGTCCACTGGCCCGTTGCTAGGTCCAGCCACCGCGCCCGGTTGTACTGCAACCCCGTGTTTGCATCGACTTCGCGGCCGGTAAACTTGATGTGGCCGCCGAAGCCCCCGTTCGTCTCCCCCGTCGCGGCACCGAACGCCGCGTACTCGATATGGTCTAGCACCACGCCGTTGGCAGCCGTCACATCGCGCACCGAACCCAGGCGGTCGGTATTGTACCACGACAAACCCGTTGTCGCGTCCGCGCGCGCTAGATACTGGTCGGTGTTGTCTCCGTACAGGTAGCGCGTTTGCACCGTGTTGTTCGCCGTCAGGTCGGCCCACACTTGGTTGCCGTTCCAGGCGAATCTCGTCGTCTCCGTCAGGCCGGTCGCGGCGGTCGTCGTGTCTTGTTGGAAAAGAAAAGGGGACGCGGACAGTTTGTCTTGACGCTTGTCTCTTTTCGCGCCGAACTCGCCTCCCCACAACCTACCCTCCTCCGGTAGTCTCAGCGGCAAGGTCGCCCGGAGTTCTCACCGCGAGGCACGCCATGTCCCATCCCGCCTCTGGTCCGCACTCCCATCCCGGCAACATCTGCACCCCGCTGGTGACGATGCTGCTCGCCGCGGCGCTGCTCCTTGCGGGGCACCGTTCGTTCCGTAATTTCGACCCGGCGCTGGCCCGGAGTTCGTTCGGTAATTTGGCCCGCGCGCAAGCGGCAGGCTCGCCCGATACCGTCCTGCCGAATTCGTTTGGTAATTTTGAGCGCGCGGGGGCGACTGTCGATGAGGGGCTAAGTTCGTTTGGTAATTTTCGCCCTGCGCGCCAGGACGGCTGTCCGACCCAGTCGGGCGCTGCGCCGACGGAGCTTCTGATCGGCCGGGGGGAGTTCGTTCGGCAATTTTTGATCGCGTCGGCCGGAACGGACTTCGTCTCCGTGACGGGGTGTGATTTCTTCGTGACCGGCAAGGCAGAGGGATTGGTTCGTCTTGGCCGAACTCGTCGGCCGCGTCCGCTGTGCGCGCTTTCCGAGGAATCGTCGCCTACCAGCCGGCTGACGCCAGCCATTCGCCATTTCAATGGCGCGCATCTGCCGTCGCTGGCGTCAGACCTTTGTAACCGCGGCAGATCAGCAGCGGCCACTCGGCCAGCGGGTGGCCGTCGGCGCGGTGCAGCACGTGGCCGGCCTCCTCGCTGATGCCCAGCTCGGCCGCCACCTGGGCTGCGGGCTTGTCATTGACGGCGAATTCCCAGCACGCGCGCCAGGTGGTCGGCTGAAACTCCGCCCGCATCACTTCCAGGGCGCGGCTGACCAGGCGCCGGCGGTACTCAGCCTCCCAGAAGGTGTCAGGATCCTCGGGGGCGGCGGCCTCCGCGAGGGCCGCGGCATTCTCCACGACCGGCCGGCGGCTGCGCTGTTTCAGTTGTCTCCGTGATAGTCACTCCGGCCGCGATCCTCGAAGCGGAGCGTGTCATCAAGACACCATCCCTCTTCGGTGCAGTGTTGGGTAGTGAATTCGGCCTGACGGCGCATGCCGTCGCCTTTGAGTTGGTTTGCGTGGGAAACGCGGAGGTAACTGTACACCCTACGAGGTATGGTGAGGATTCCTTCCCCAGGTGTTGCGGTTGGTGTCATGCTCAAGGTTGCCCTAATTTATGTAATGTGTCAACCATGTTCAAACATGACCTCCCCCGTTTCGCCCCGGGAACGGCACGACTCCCGGTCGGTCATCGTCCGCCGATCGGCGCCGTAACAGCACGAGGGTAACGTCGTCCTCCTGCGGTGTTTTCTTCAGCGCCTGCCGCAGCAGCTCGTTGGCGTGATCGAACAGGGACCGCAGGGGGGACACGCGCCGGAGGTCGCCGGCCGATTCACCCAGCGCGGCGAGCTGGTCGAAGAAGCCGTCGGTGCCGAGCAGCACTTCGTCGCCGGCGGCCAGCGTCAACGTGTGCTGATCCTTGGCCGACGGCGGCAACAGGCCCAGCCAGCCGCCGCGCAGCTTGACCAGCTCGACACGGCCGGCCCGGCGCAACAGGAAGCGCGTGCCTCCCGCCGGGGCCACGGTGACCGTGCCGTCGGTGCCGAGACGGGCCAGGGTACATTCGACGAAGACGCCGTCGGGCAGGCACTCTTCGAGCAGGCGGTGCATGGCGCCAAGCAGGTCAGCGGGCTGGCAGGGGCCGGCTGTCTCCCAGCATTTTTGCCATACCGACGGCAGGGCGCTGGCGAGCAAATAGGCGGCGTAGCCGTGTCCGGTCACGTCCGCGATCATGACCCAGAGCGCGCCGTCGTCCGCCTGCAAACCGCCGAACCAGTCGCCGCCGAAAGCCTGACCGCCGACGCGCTCGTGCGGCAGGAACAGGGTGCGGTTCTGATACACGTCGCTCTCCGGCAGCGGAGCGGGGCCGTGAACGGGACCGTTCTGTCCGCCGAACGGGACATAGGCGAGTTTGCCAACGTGCAATAGCAGGGCGGCACGGAACGCGGCCCAGCTCTGGTCCTGGTAATCGGCGGCCGGTCGGGTGCGCAGATAGGTTTCGGCGAGATGCAGGGCGTGGTGGGTGGTGCGGTCGCGGGCGGCGTCGGCACGGCGGTGGCGGTCGGCGAGCTGGCGCATGAGTAGGCCGAACGGTTCGCGCAACCACTCCCACAGCTGATCGCGTGCCCCGCGGCCGCGCTGCTGCAGCGCCTCGACGAGGGCCATCGGCGTCGGGTACTGCGGCTCCATCGTCGTCGCTCTTCTCGATCACAAGTGCTTGCGTTTCACGTGAAACGCAAGCACGTT
This sequence comes from Gemmatales bacterium, assembly GCA_038331535.1. GTDB lineage: Bacteria > Planctomycetota > Planctomycetia > Gemmatales > Gemmataceae > JBBQPD01. The sequence continues at coordinate 3,001 of JBBQPD010000384.1, forward strand.
CACCCTTTCACGGTCCCGCGCTTCTGCAATTCCGCCTTGGCGGCGCGGCCGGGACCGGTCGGGTCGAGACGGCCCGCCTCCGTGTAGTCGTTCAAAGCGTGGTTGATCTCACCGCGCGCCTCAAATAACTTGCCTCGTTCAAAGTGCGCGAGGGCATCGGTCGGGACCAAACGAATCGCTTCTTTCAGGTCGGCGAGGGCGGCGTCCGGCTCGTTGCGGCGGGCGTGGGCGATGCCGCGCTGCCGCAGCGCCGCGGCGTCGTGCTCCTCCTGGCGCAGAATCTCGGTGAAGTCGTCGATGGCGCCATCGAGGTCGCCGCGCTCCAGGTAGAGAGTCGCGCGGGCCTGGCGGGCGCTGACAAGATCGGGCCGCAAGCTGAGGGCACGGCTATAGTCGGCCAGGGCGGCGTCGTTTTGGCCCAGCTGCCGGCGCGAGTGGCCGCGGGCGTACAGCGCGTCCGGCCGCGTCGGCTCCGCCACCAGAACCTGGTTGAAATGTTCGGCGGCCGCCTCGTAGTCCTTGGCGTCGAACGCTCGCCAGCCGAGGCCCATCTCCTCGGACACATCGACGTTCTTTTCCTGAAACACCGCCGCCAGCAGCCCTTCCCAGGGCGGCTTCACGCCGCTGCCGCGCGCCAGCATCCAGGCGGCGCCGTTGACGACGATCGCGACGGCGGCGATGAGCAGCCCCTTGGTGGGGGTATCGACCGGAGCGAACAAATACACGCCGAGGCCCGACACGCCCACTAGCACGGTGGCGATCGTCCAAACCATGCGACCGCCTTGAGCAGTCATGCAGAAACTCCCTCCTCGATGCCGCTTGCGGCTTAGCGGTTTTCCCCGCTAAGCCGCAAGCGGCGACTCAATCATCCGCTCGCATATCCACCCACTCCGGCGCGGGGTGGTCGTCGGGTTCCTCGACGCGCGGCAGAAACGGGAACAGCCGCGTCCGCGCCGCCTCGGTCAGCGGCGCCCCATACTCCGACACCTCGAACGCCTCGACGTACTCGACCGCCCGGCCGCGTTCCGGCCCGTAGGTGCGCAGCAGTTGCGAGCGATAACGATCGGCGAGGGGACGAATACGGCGGCGGATGCGGTCGCCGAGCCAGTGTCGCCGGTCCGAATCGTCCGCCGGCACCTGATCGAGCTGGCCCGCGTTGAACGGCAGCCACTCGTAGAACTGCGACTGGTGACAGTGCAGCATATCGATCTGCCGCTCGATTTCGCTCCCTATATCAATGACGACGTCGGGGCTGAACGGGAGCGGTTTCTTGAAATCGTCGCTGAGGTAGGCGATGACCGGATCGCGCTCGAGGTGCGGCACGTCGGGGCAGACGGCCGGCACCGTGACAAGGTAGGCCGCGTCCTGCACGAGCGCCGCCGTGTAACGATGGTCGGGGTGATAGTCGCCCAGCCGGTGCGTCAGGATCAGGTCCGGCCGCACCGTGCGAATGAGACAGATCAGGCGTTGCCGCGCTTCCAGGGTGGGTAGTAAACCGGCGTCAGGGAAGTCGAGGACGGTATACGCCGCCCCGATGATGGCCCCCGCGGCCTGCGCTTCGGCGCGACGACGCGCACAGAGTTCAGCGCCGCGCAGCGTCTGATGGCCGGCGCCGCCGTCGGTGACGCTGACGAAATGCACCTGATGTCCGAGGCGGCGCCAGAGCGAGGCGGTACCTCCAGCCTTGATGTCCGCGTCGTCGGGATGCGCGCCGACGACGAGAATGCGTAGCGGTTCCATGCAGGGTAGTATAAGCGCCGCGCGCGCGAGGGGTAGCGCCGCTTGCGGCTTAGCGGCTCGCCGCGGCCGATTCCTCGACTTCGTCCAGAATCAGTTTCACGCGCGAATTCCCCAGCACCGATTTGCGCAGCGGCGCCATCCCGGCTTCGGAAATGTCGTTATGGCTCAGATCGATCTCGCGCAGCGCGCTGAGATGCGGCGACATCGCGAGGTCTTTCACGCCGTCATCGCCGATGCGGTTGTTGCGCAGGTTCAGGCGCACGAGTTGCCCCAGACGCGGCGAACGGGCCAGAATCTGGACACCGAGATCGCCGACCTGATTGCCGTGCAGATCGAGGTCGCGCAGCTTGCCGAGACTCGGCGACGTGAGCAACGCCTTGAGGCCGAAGTGACGGATGCCGTTGGCCGCGAGGTGCAGCGTCTCCAGTCGTGTCAGGTGGGGCGAGGCGGCGAGGACTTTCGCGCCGTCCTCGCCGATCTCGGCGGCGTCGAGGTCGAGAGTCGTGAGCGATTGCAGGTTCGGCGAAGCGGCCAGCGCCGCGAGGGCCGCGGGACTCAGGCGATTGTGTGCCAACTTGAGCGTGCGCAATCGAGTCAAGGTTTTTGACGAGGCGAGGGCAGCGATACCGGCAGCTCCTAGCCGGGTGGAGTGCAGGTCGAGGTGCTCTAAGTTCGATAGATATGCCGAAGCGGCCAACCGTTCGACGCCTTCGCTGCCGATCGGGTTGTTGGCGAGCGACAGGTCAGTCAGTGCGGTGAAGTTCGCGCCGATTGCGAGAGCGCGAACCCCGGCGTCGGAGATTTCATTGTGACTCAAGCAGAGCCGCCTCAACTGGGTCAGATGTTTTGAAGCCGCCAGCATTTCACAGCCGATCGCCCCAACGTGATTCGCACTCAGATCGAGTTCCCGCAGTCCAATGAGGTTGGGACTATTCGCCAAAGCCTCGACTCCGTTCGCCCCGATGGTTGCGTGGCGGAGGTCGAGCCGTTCTAGCTGATTGAGATGTGGAGCGTTTGCAATCGCCCGAGCGCCTTCGGTGCCGATCGGGTAGCGCCACACCCCGAGGCTGCGCAGTCCACCGATGTTCGGCGATGCCATCAATGTCCAGAATGAAGCAACGGGTAGGTCACTGCCACCGAGATCGAGAGATCGGATGTTTGCAAGTTGAGAGCTTTCAGCGAGCGCGGACACGGCCAATCCCGGGCCGGAAGTAAGGCAGATTTCCCGAGCGAGATGAAGTTGAAAGAGCCGTTCGGCGTGTGCGATGAAGTTATCGACGCTAATCGTCACCTCATCAAGAAGACCGCGTTGAAAGTAGAAACATTCTAGAACAGGGCCGAATTCGCCGAGCCATGTATCTCTATGGAGATCTATCAAGTGCCCCGCGCGTTCCTCCAACTCCTCTCGCCGCGGATCAAACTCGTCCAATCGCTCCGCC
>JBBQPD010000385.1:0-6170 GCA_038331535.1 Gemmatales bacterium
GCATCTTAGCGGACCGGGCGACAGTCTGCCAGAAGTCGGGTCGATTTGAGAATGGCCAAATACGAGTGCGGAACTGTCTCTACGGCTTCGAGCAGACGACGCAGCGAGATCCAAGCATCCGAAAGGCGTGGTCGAACAAAACGACTGAGCGACGGGTGACGCGCGGCCGAAGGGGATCGTGCATGGCGACGGTCTTGTCCGTGAAGCCGGTCGGAATGACGCAGTGGATCTTCGCCTGGCGAAGGCGATGCTGACTCCTTTGGCGCGGCGTCAGGTCGAAAATGGCGCGGTCAAGATAGACGATCGGGAACTTCCCCTGGAGCAGAAAACGCGAAAGGTCTTCGAGGGTGGCTCCCTGAATTTCCGCGTCCAGGTCAAACAATCGCGCCAGTCGTTCGAGTACCTTAATGGAAGTTCCGTTTGGCTGCATCCTTGCTTCCGCGCGCAGGACGCTTTCCTCGACTTTTGTGCCGAACGCCGCCAGAACCATCCGTAGACACGATAGAGCACACGTCTTGTCGTTCTCCTGGCGGAAAGTGGGTAGCGACATATTCGTTCCATTGCCGTTCGCGTTCGGGATCGGCGTCGATTTCTCTGGACCGCTGGTCCATCTCTTCACGTTCGGTTAATTCGGTGATGCGCACTCCCTCGCAAAGAAGGTCGCCCACATATCCCTCGAAGCCCGTTGGATACCGAAGGTGGACGGCGATGATCCAGCGCCGCTGTCCGTTGAAACTCGGCAGTTCGCGGCTGCCACCCACGGTCAACAGCATCGGGAACATGCGCACGCAGTAGACCGCCGCGATCCAACAGGCCTCTTCCTCTTCGTTGTCCTCGAACATTTCGGGACAGCCCATCACCAGGAGGCGATGATTGGACCTCTCTCGGCTATCGACAGGCTTCTCCAGCGGGGGGCTGATTGGATCGACCTTCTTCGGCCGTTTCGTCGTGCGCGCGACGGACTTGACCGTCTCCTTCTGCTTCGCCATGTGGAATTCTCCCAAAGAGAGCGCCACTCCCGGTGGTCCTGTTCGACCGCCAGGCGAGCAGCGCTCACAGTCCCAGCGTGAAACGATTGTGGGCGGCGTGGACGATCCAGAGCGTCTCCTCGTCCTGACCATACAGGACGTGAAACCGAAACGTGTGTTCGCACAATTCGTTAGCTGGATCGAATAGCGAAAAGCGAAAAACGACGCCGTCGAAGGGCGTGCGTTCGCGCGTCAGCCGGAGAGCGGGATTGCTGCTCAACAAGTCCAGGCGGAGATAGATATCGACCAGGACCACGTCGGACATGGGCCAAGGCTGGATCCGGTGGGCGACCTGCGGAAGCACCCTGATCCGGTACGGCATGAGACTTCCTTTCCTCATGTGGGCGGATTCTGACGCCGGCGTTCTGCAACGCGAGTTAGCCACGTTTCCCGGTCCAAGCCAGCGATCTGAGCGAACGTATCGGCGAGATCAAGTCCTTCCCCGCGCGCGATGGCGGCGCGAGCGTCCGCCAACTCCACACGATTGCACACGGGCCACTTCACGGCGACCTCTGTTTTCAACGCAGCGAGGTCGTGCGCCGCTTCCGCGAGCCTGGAGTAATTCGGCAAGGTTTGCCCGGTACGAACCACGACTCCCTCAACGAGGACGCGAACCCGATCGACCTCGGCGGACAGGTCTGTCAGCAGTTGCTCGATGGCTTCGCGCTCCTGCTGAAGTGCAGCAACCGTCGGATTCTCCTCCGCGCAGGCACGGAGTAGCGCGGCCTCCCACATGGAGCGCACGCCGGCGCAAAACTCCAGTGTCTCGCGCACCAACTCCTCCGCGTTCCAGACCGTCAGCGTCTCCTCGCTCCCCGTCTTCCAGGGTTCGAGGACATTGTGCAAAGAACGCACACGGTCGAGTTGCAACTGAAGAACGGGACTCATATCGATCCCCTTGTTCTGATAATCTTCGCGCCATCATACCACCTGCTCACCCTACTTCGCCAGCCTCTTCGCCGGTGACATTTTGTCAGCCGGCACACCCCCTCCTGCCACAATGGCAGCGCGGCACCGTCGGTCCCAGGTGGGATGTCTCGCCGCTAAGCCGCGAGCGGCAATCACTTGGGGCACACGGCGGCGCTGGCACACGTCTTGCTAGTGACCAGGGACACTACCGATGCAGATTTCCTACGCCGAGACGGCGTCACCGATTGCCATTGAACACCGAAAGGAGCTGTCTGGATGGGAGCCAAACAACTGACTTACAGCGATGAGGCCCGGCAAAAGCTGCTGGCCGGCGTCAGTAAGCTCGCCCGAGCGGTACGTTCCACCCTGGGGCCGCGCGGCCGTAACGCCGTCATCGACAAGGGCTGGGGCAGCCCGACCGTCACGAAGGACGGCGTCACCGTCGCTGAAGAGATCGAGCTGAAGGATCCCTACGAGAACATGGGCGCCCAGCTCGTCAAAGAGGCTGCCTCCAAGACCAGCGACGTGGCCGGCGACGGCACCACTACCGCCACCGTCCTCGCCGAGGCCATCTATCGTGAAGGCCTCAAGATGATCGCCGCCGGACATGACCCGATGGCCCTGACGCGCGGCATCCAGAAGGCCGTCGATCGCGTCGTCGAGGAACTGGCCAAGATCGCCGAGAAGATCGACGACAAGGACCAGAAGGAAATCACCGAGGTCGCCACCATCGCGGCCAACAACAACACCGAGATCGGCCAGAAGCTCGCCGAGGCCATGAAGCTGGTCGGCGCCACGAACGGCGTCATCACCGTCGAGGAAGGCAAGACCTCCGAGACCGAGGTCGTCGTCGTGCAGGGCATGCAGTTCGACCGCGGCTACCTGTCGCCGCACTTCTCGACCAATCAGGAAACACTGATTGCCGAGCTGGAAAACCCGTACATCCTCATCTACGAGGAGAAGATCACTTCCGCGAAGCAGATCATCCCCCTGCTGGAAACGATCTCGAAGAAGAAAGAGCCGTTGCTCATCATCGCCGAGGACATCGAGGGCGACGCCCTCGCGACCCTGGTGCTGAACAAGCTCAAGGGCGTCCTCCAGGTGTGCGCGGTCAAGGCGCCCGGTTACGGCGATCGCCGCAAGGCCATGCTCGAAGACATCGCCACGCTCACCGGCGGCAAGGCGATCTTCAAGGATCTCGGCCTGCAGCTCGAAAACATCCCGCTCACCGACCTCGGCCGGGCCAAGAAGGTCAAGATCGACGCCGAGAACACCACCATCACGCAGGGCAAGGGCGACCAGAAGGCCATCGAGGGCCGGGTCGAGTTGCTCAAGCGCGAGATCGGCGTCACCGACAGCGAATACGACCGCGAGAAGCTGCAAGAGCGGCTGGCAAAGCTGGCCGGCGGCGTGGCCCAGTTGAAGGTTGGCGCCGCCACCGAGACCGAGATGAAGGAACGCAAGGCGCTGTACGAAGACGCCCTGCACGCGACGCGGGCGGCCATCGCCGAGGGCATCGTCCCCGGCGGCGGCGTGGCGCTGCTTCAGACGCGCAAGGCGCTGGACAAGCTCACGCTCGAAATCGCCGACGAGCAGGTCGGCGTGGAAGTCGTCAAGAATGTCCTCGAAGTGCCGTGCCGGGCCATCGCCGAGAACGCGGGGCTGGACGGCTCCGTCGTCGTCAACAACATTCGCCGCAACCCTGAGAAGTCGAAAAACTTCGGCTACAACGCCGACACGGAGAAGTACGAAGACCTGCGCAAGGCAGGCGTCGTCGATCCGGTCAAGGTGACGCGCTCGGCGCTTCAGAACGGCGCCAGCGTCGCCTGCCTGTTGCTGACCACCGAGTCGATCGTGGCCGATATCCCGGAAGAGAAAAAGGACGGCGGCCATGACGACCACCACGGCGGTGGCGGCGGCATGGGCGGCATGGGCGGTATGGGAATGGGTGGCATGGGCGGTATGGGTGGCATGGGCGGCATGATGTAATCCACTTCGCCGCTTGCGGCTTAGCGGTGGACTCCGCTAAGCCGCAAGCGGCGACCTGATAATCGAGGAATCTCAAACATGGCGAAGAAGGAAGAGAACCTGAAGGTCCGACCGTTGGACGACCGCGTTGTGGTGGAACCGTTGGAGGCCGAGGAGAAGTCGGCGGGCGGTATCCTGCTGCCGGACAGCGCCAAGCAGAAGCCGCAGCGCGGCCGCGTCCTGGCCGTCGGCCCCGGCAAGCTCAGTGACAAGGGCGACCGCATCGCCCTCGGCGTCTCCAAGGGCGACGAGGTCATCTACGGCCGCTACGCCGGCAACGATATCGAAGTGGAAGGCCGCGAAATCAAGATCATGCGCGAAGGCGATATCCTCGCCAAGGTCGTGAAGTAACTTGCCCAACTGCCGCTTGCGGCTTAGCGGTTCGGCCGCTAAGCCGCAAGCGGCGTTCCCACGAACACTAAGAGAGAATTCAAATATGGCGAAGCAACTGCTCTACACCGACGAAGCCCGCAAGAAGCTGCTGTCGGGCGCCGACAAGCTGGCCCGCGCCGTCGGCATCACGCTCGGGCCGACCGGCCGTAACGTCATCATCGACAAATCCTTCGGCGGACCGACCGTCACCAAGGACGGCGTCACCGTCAGCAAGGAAATCGACCTACCCGATCCGTTCGAGAACATGGGCGCCAAGCTCGTCAACGCCGTCGCGCAGAAGACCAGCGACGTGGCCGGCGACGGCACCACTACGGCGACCATCCTCGCCCTGTCGATCTACCAGGAAGGGCTGCGCAACATCACCGCCGGCGCCAACCCGATGGCCGTCAAGCGCGGCATCGACAAGGCCGTCGCCGCCGTCGTCGAGAAACTGAACTCGATGTCGAAGAAGCTGTCCAAGAAGGACGAAGTCGAACAGGTCGCCGCCATCAGCGCCAACAACGACCCGGCCATCGGCAAGATCATGGCCGAGGCCTTCGAGAAGGTTGGCGAGGACGGCGTCATCACCGTCGAGGAAGGCAAGACCTCCGAGACGACACGCGAATTCGTCGAGGGCATGCAGTTCGATAAAGGTTATATCTCGCCGTATTTCATCAACAACGAGAACATGACCTGCGAGCTGGAAGACGCCCTCATCCTGATTCATGAGAAGAAGCTCGCCAACGTCCGCGATCTGCTGCCTCTGCTGGAAAAGGTCGCCCAGGATCCCAAGCACCGGCCCCTGCTCATCATCGCCGAGGACGTCGAGAGCGAGGCGCTGGCGGCGCTGGTCATCAACAATCTGCGCGGCGTGATGAAACTGTGCGCCGTCAAGGCCCCCGGCTTCGGCGATCGCCGCAAGGCCATGCTCGGCGACATCGCCGTGCTGACCGGCGGCCAGTTTATCAGCGAAGACCTCGGTCTGAAGCTGGAGAACGTCCAGGTCGAGCAGCTCGGCACCGCCAAGCAGGTGCGCGTCGAGAAGGAGAGCTGCGTCCTTATCAACGGCGCCGGCGAGAAGAAGCACATCATGAAGCGGATCGAGCAGATCCGTTCGCAGATGGAAGCGACCGAGAGCGAATACGACAAGGAAAAGTTCAGCGAACGGCTCGCGAAGCTCACCGGCGGCGTGGCGATCATCCGCGTCGGCGGCGCCACCGAAGCCGAGATGAAGCAGACGAAGGCGCGCGTCGAGGACGCGCTGCACGCGACCCGTGCGGCCATCGCCGACGGCATCATCCCCGGCGGCGGCGTGGCCCTGATCCGCTGCATCGACGCGGCGGAAGCGAGCGCCAAGGGTTCCAAGGGCGACGAGAAGCTGGGCGCTGAGATCGTGGCCCGCGCCCTGGAGAAGCCGATCCGCACCATCGCCGAGAATACCGGCGTGGACGGTGCGGTCGTCGCCGACGAAGTGCGGACCCGCGGCGAAAAGTCCCCGAACATCGGGTATAATGCGAATACCCGGGACTATGTGGACATGTACAAGGCCGGCATCGTCGATCCGACCCGGGTGACGCGCTCGGCCCTGACGAACGCCGCCAGCATCGCCGGACTCATGCTCACGACCGAGGTGATGATCACCAAGATCGATGAGGACGAGCCGGGCAACAAAGTGTCCGGCGCCGTGCGGTAACCAACGGCCTGGCGAGCGGGGGGGGGGGGGCCCCCCCCGGGGGGGGGGTGACACCCGGGGGGGGGGCCCCCCCCCCCCCCCGCCCGGGGGGGGCCGAGCGGCCCCGGCCGAGGGTTGGGGGGGCGGGGGCCAGGACGAAT
>JBBQPD010000386.1:0-6170 GCA_038331535.1 Gemmatales bacterium
AATACTGTCGGTTCTCTTGCGTCAAATAAAATCTGCAAGAATAGGATAAGAAAAGGAGAAAAATGGAAAAGGGGACATCGTAACCCCCGCGCCGCCTGCGCGGCCCCTGGCATCCTAGCACCAAACGGTTTTTGTGGCGGGAACGCTTAACAATGACACACTACGGCCCGGCGCGGGCGGGGGCGGGGCCGGTTGGCGTCAGCGAAATGACCAAGCGACGGTTGTCTAACCAGGGTAAGCGATGTTGCTGTGCATTGAGCGTATCAATCACCGAGACCAACGCTTCTTGACCCGCAAACGGGTCCAGGTACACGATCAATGCTTCCGGCGTCTCGTACAACTGCCCCGGCTTGTTGAAAAACTGCCGCCGCAAGGTCCGCACGTGTTCGCCCGCGTAGCCGCTCCCCAACTGGTCGGCCCAGTCGGCCACCGCGTTGAAGGGCACAAAGGGGACGCAGCTCATTTCCAAACTGCGTCCCCATCTATCCTCTGGCGCCGGGGCAGGGCAAAGGGGACATGCAACCATGAAAGCCGGCGAGCCCGGAGCGTCCGCGACCGGAGGAGCGTGGGCGTGTATGATGAGGGTGGATACCCGGAGGCCGGCCATGAGCACCAAAGCGACAGCGCGATCCGACCAGCACAAAAAGCGTTCAATAACGCCGCCAGCCAAACGTCGCGCCGACCCTTGGCACTGGTCCATCAACGGCAAGCCGGACCCGGTGATTCTCGCGGGCATCGTGCGGCGGGTCGTGGAAGCGGCCAGGCCCGACAAGATCGTCCTGTTCGGATCAGGGGCGCGCGGAACGATGGGGCCGGACAGCGACATTGACCTTCTGGTCATCAAGAAAGGCAAGTTTAGCTATGGGCATCTGCTGACCAAGATTGAGCGGCACTTGCGCGGCAAAGGCGCGCCGGTAGACGTCGTTTTGGTCACGGCAGCAAACGCCGAGCGCTATCGAGATACGCCCTGCCTGGTGATTTGCCCAGCCTTGCACGAAGGGAGAGTCGTCTATGACTCCGAAGCGACTGCCGCCGGATGATCCGCGCGAATGGCTGAACCGAGCGCGCGCCAACCTCATGCGGGCCTCCACGCCGCTTGCCGGAGGCTATCTTGAAGACCTTTGTTTCGACGCGCAGCAAGCGACGGAAAAGGCGATCAAGGCTGTTTTCGTTGGTCGTGCCGAGCGCTTTCCTTTCATTCACGACCTCGAGAAACTGCTCGGACTCCTCGACCAGAACGGCCAAAGCATTCCTAAATACGTGTGGCAGGCGGAGAAATTGTCGCGCTACGCCGCGGTAACGCGCTATCCGGGAGTGGTGCGCCAGTTACTCCGCGCGAGTATCGACGAGCGGTCCGCATCGCGACGGCGGTGCTACGTTGGGCGGAGCGGCACCTTGGTGCCGGCGCCACAGCGCCCAGAGGGAAGAAATAGGGGAAGGCAAAAGGGGGAAAGCGCAAGAGGAGGCATCTCATTTCCGAACTGCGTCCCCGTCTTTCGTCAGCCACCCATCAGACCGGCAAGACATCCACCAACGACAAATCCGCCTTCTGAGCCAGAAAAATCAAATGGGTCGGGCGTCATTTCCGGAATTGACCCGGCCCTCTTTGATTTCTCCGTTCACCTTCACCGGTGGGTTTTCCGTCAAATCAACCTCCAGCGTCAGCCCTAGCGCTTCCGCCCATTTGTGCAGCGTCGCCAGAGTGGGATTCAGCATCTTCCCCGTTTCCAGGCGAGACAGAGCCGGCGCATCGATCCCCATGCGCTCGGCCACCTCGGCCAGCGTCCGTCCCTGGCCTTCCCGTATGGCTTTGAATCGCCCCACCAGGGTCAAGATCGCCTCGAAACCCTGCCGATTGATGGCAGCCGCGGGCCGTTGACGGATGGGATTCGCCGCGTGTTGGCGGCGGATGGCTTCTTCCGCGGCTCGCTGCTCGGCGCTGCGCTGCGGTTTGATCGTCGGCTTCATGGCTTCACTCCGTTGGCTCAGGCTGGCTGCTGTTTGATATAGCGGTCGAATAGGCGTTCTGCGTTTTTACGGATCCCCTCGTGCGGCAAGTTCGGGAACGCTGCCGCTTCGAGTCTCCCGTCGATGAGTTCGTAGAGGCTGCCGTCCTGGAACTCGGCGTACTCGAACTCGTCCCACGTCAGCACGCGGCCGCGATCATTCGGGGTCAGATACAGCTGGGTTTGCACCGCTCTCCTCCTTCCGCCGGAACTCCGCACCAGGATACCACAGCCACGCCGCCGGTCACAGGACGAAAAAAGGCGGACGGCGAAGGCCCGAGGACTTCTCGGTGTTCCCCTTGCCGAGTGATAGAATGAGGCTTGAGCAAGACAGCCATCCGGAGTGTCCGTCATGCAAATTCCTGTCCTGATCGAACCCATTGCTCGAAACGGCTACCGAGCGACTGGGGGCATGCCGCTAGCCGTGGTCGTGGAGGCGCCAACGCGCGAGGAAGCTCTGACCAAGCTCACGGAGCAGCTCCAGGCCCGACTACGTAACGGCGCCGAAATCGTGCCGCTGGATCTCACGCCGCCGAAGCATCCCTGGATGGAGTTCGCGGGCATGTTCAAGGATGATCCGTGGATCGAAGATTGGGTACAGTCCATGGCGGAGTACCGCCAACAAGTCGAAGACGACCCGGATCGATGATCGGAAGCAGCTATGAGCCTCTTTGTTTTGGACACCGACATTCTGACGCTGTTTGAAAGAGGACACGCGACCGTGGCGGCGCGCGTCGCAGAACATACTTCGACAGATATCGCGGTCTCCGTCGTGACGGTCGAAGAGCAACTGTCCGGTTGGTACACGCAACTTCGGCAGGCCAAAGATCCCAATAAACTGGCCTGGGCTTATCGCCGCCTTGCCGCCGCCGTGCGCTTTCTGTCGCGCGTGCGAATCCTGGATTACGAAGAAGCCGCCATTGAACGCTACGAAGGGCTAAAGCGACTTCGGACCAAGGTCCGGAAGATGGACCTACAGATCGCGGCCACGGTGCTTCAGCACGGTGGAACCGTCGTGACACGCAACGTGCGCGATTTTCAGCAAGTTCCTGGTCTATCCATCGAAGACTGGTCGAAGTGAGCTTGCGCCGTGGAACGTGTTGAACTATACTATCTCCCGATGCCGGCACTTTGGACACTGGCTTCCTTCGGCACTCTGCATCAGCATACCGTCGCCGTTTCGAGGATCGTTAGCGGGTAAAAGCAGCCGCCCTCACTTCTTCACCGGCTCCTCGCGCAGCTCCATCGGCCCGCCGCAGCATTCGCAAATGTTCTTCTCGCCGCGCTTGATGGCGCAGATGTCGCACCAGTAGTAGACCTCGTGCAACTCGCCCTTCTTGACGCTGCGCACCGTCAGGACGCGCAACAGCTGACTCCCCGGCAGCAGCTTGCCGGTCAGGCGCATCGGTCGATTGAGCAAGGTTGGATCTTTGAAAAAGAGCCGTGCCCCGGCGTCCTTCACCAGCGGATAGACCTTGCCGTCGTCGGTCACCAGCGCCAGCCAGTGCGGAGCAGCGTCGGCGTCGAGGCGCGAGCCGGACTTCTCCACGAGGTCGGCCAGTGGCACGACCTTGCCGCTGAACGTCTCGATTTTCTCGTCCGCCGGTTTTGCCCCGGTCAGCAGCGGCAGCAAGGCGATGAAGACTCTCAGGCGGCGTGCGAACATGGTCGGTCCTCCTGCGTGCTTCGCGTTTCGCGAAACGACAAGCGAACACCGTCACATATCCCACAACTCCGGTCCCTTGGCGCGCTTGCCGCCGGCGGGCTTCGGCGCCGTCGCCGCCTTCTCCGGCTTGCGGCCCTTCGTCGGTTTGCGTTTCGGCGGCGTCTCGGCGCCTTCCGGAACCTCCGTCTCGTCGCTCACGGCCTTGTTGCGCAGGTACAACTTGATCGGCACGTCCGAGAAGCCCAGCTCGTCGCGGAACGTCTTGACGAGGTAGCGCTGATAGGTGTTGTCGAACAGCTCCGGGCCGTTGGTGAACAGCACGATCGTCGGCGGGTTGGTGCTGACCTGCGTCGCGTAGAAGACCTTCGCGCGCCGGTTCATGCGCATCGGCGGCGGGGCGGCCTCCAGCGCCGTCCGCAACACGCGATTCAGGTCGCCGGTGCCGATGCGCTTGCTCGCCTGCTTGTGCATGGTCTGGGCCAGGTTCAGCAGGGCGTGAACGTTCTTGCCCTCCTTCGCCGTGATGAACGCCATCGGCACAAAGTCGAGGTTCGGGAACGTCTTGCGCATGTAATCGGCCATGTTGCCCGTCGGCAACGGCTTCATCAGATCCCACTTGTTGAGCACAAATATGGCCGGCTTGTGCTGCTCCAGGATGTACTCGGCCAGCTGCTTGTCCACCTTGCTGACGCGCTGCTTGGCGTCGAAGAACAGCAGCACCACGTCGGCCCGGCGGATCGAGCGCTCGGCGCGGGCGATGCTGTAGAACTCGATATCGTTCTTCACGCTGTGCTCGCGGCGGACGCCGGCGGTGTCGATGGCCAGGAACGCCTGGCCGTCGCGCTCGAAGCGCACGTCCACGCTGTCGCGCGTCGTGCCCGGCACCTCGCTGACGATCATGCGCTCGCTCTCGGCGAGGCAGTTGATGAACGTGCTCTTGCCCGTGTTGCGGCGGCCGACGGCGGCCAGCTTCATCGTCGTTTCCCGCGGCGTCTCGATGCTATTGGCGTCTGGCAAGCGCTGGAGGAGGAGCTTGAGCAGGTGGTCCTTGCCGCGGTTCTGCTGGGCGCTGACATAGATAAGCGGGCCGCTGCCGAACTTGTGGAACTCGGAGGCGCCCGGTTCGAGATCCTGCGTATCACACTTGTTGGCGACCAGCAGCACCGGCTTGTTGACGTGGCGCAGGCGGGCCGCGACGGCGTCGTCGAGCGGCGCGATGCCGCTGCGGCCGTCCACCACGAAGAGGATGACGTGCGCCAGGTCGATGGCGACCTGAATCTGGCGTTCGACGTGCTCGGTGAGGTTGTCGCAGTCCACGATGCCCATGCCGCCGGTGTCGATCAGCTCGAAGAACCGGTCGCCGGCTTCGATGAGGGTCGAGACGCGGTCGCGCGTGACGCCGGCGGTGGGATCGACGATGGCGATGCGCCGGCCCGCGAGCCAGTTGAACAGCGACGACTTGCCGACGTTGGGCCGGCCCACGATGGCGACGATGGGAACACTCATGGCGCTCCCCCTTTCCGTAACGAGTCGCCGCTGACGGCTTGGCGCGAAAGGACCGCGAAACCGCCAGCGGCTGATGCATCTGTTAATTCTCCTATAAATCAGTGCTTTCGACCAGTGCGCCGCGCGGAAAAATCGCGCCGCGGACCCGGAACTTTCGCCGAAACGTCGTGTTTAATGAACCAGATGGTCAACGCGGGGCATCGAGACAACTCCCTTCTGCAACCCCGAACACGGCCCCCTTTCGCAAAGGTGTACGCTCATGCGTCTTCCACGAATGGCCCTGGCACTGGCGGCATTTTTCGGCCTGACGACGGTCGTCTCGGCGGCCTCGAAGGGAACGAAGGCGATCCCGGCCGCCAAGAAACATCATCATCTACATCACGTTCATGGCGTCGTCGTCTCCGTTCATCACGACATGGTGAAGGGACACGGCGAGATCAAGGTGAAGGTCCATCATCACCATCACAAGAAGCTGGCCAAGTCCGCCTCGGCCACCGCCACGACCAAGAAGAAGCACCACCACGGCATCATGACGTTTCACGTCACGCATACCACGAAAGTCGAACGGGTCGTGCATAGCCTGGGCACGGTCCATCGCCACAAGAATCACTTCGGAGACGTGCATCAAGGCGAACACGTTCGCGTGGCGTTCAACCACCATCATCACGCGCATGAAGTGGACATCCTCGTCCACCAGCACAAGAAATTGACGACGCCGAAACCGCCGCTCAAGAAGCCGGCCAAGATCAAGAAGTGAACCGAGAATCTGGTCGTACGAGCCGCGACCGTCAGGGAGCGTTCCCCGCTGGTCGTACGAGCCGCGACCGTCAGGGAGCGTACCCCCCAGGGCCAACGAGCCGCCCCCGCCGCGGAGCGATCCCCGCTGGACCTCCGCGCCGCCCCCTTCCGGGCGCGTTCCCCGCGCCCCCGGAGGGTCGCGGCTCGTAGGACATAACACCTCCCGGATAGCCGATAGTAGCCGCCTGTCCCCA
>JBBQPD010000387.1:0-6155 GCA_038331535.1 Gemmatales bacterium
CGATAGGTTTGCAGGAAATACCAGAGCGTGATGTACATGCCCTGGGTCACCGTTCGGACAGCCTGGACCACGTTTTTGAACCAGACGCGCATAGGGCACACCCGTGGCGGATGTTGTGGAGTAGCGTTTGTGGGACACCACAGCGATTATAGAAGCGGCGGACGCCGCCGCAAGGTGACGGACAACGCGGCGTAGATTCGCGTATTATCTTGAGGCCCATTCACGGCGGGTGCGGCTCTGAATTGACGCAGCGCGCCCACAACCAAATCGTGAGCTAGGATAAATGCGGCCCTCGCGCACACCCCTCGTCTCCCCCGTCGGGCCGCGGATCATCCACACCCTCTCGCCGGAAGCATCCCATGCGCCAAGAACGCGACGAGCCGTTCGATCTGAACCAGGCGACCTTGATCGTCACCTACGGCAACACAACGCGGAAATATCGGCCTTTGGACCGCGAAGTGATTGTCCTCGGCCGGGCGCCGAACTGCGACCTGAATCTGCTGGCGACCGAGGTGGCTCCGCTGCACTGCCTGCTGCTGCGCGGCTGCGATGGCTACTGGCGCGTTCGGCATTTCGGCGGCCGCATCGGCACGCTCCTCAACGGCAAGCAAATCCAGGACGCCGCCGTCGACCACGATGACACGCTGCAAATCGGCTCGTTCAGCTTCAAGTTTCACCTGCCGCCGCCCTTCCGCCGGCCGGGCCTGAAAGTGGACACGTTGCCGGACTCCGTCGAGGCGTGCCACCTGCGGCGCTCGCGCCGTAACCTCGTCCGCCTGGCGCTGGAATTGCGCCGCCGCTGTCACGAATCGGCCGCCGACCTCGCCCGCGCCGAGGCGAGCCTGGAGCAGCAAGAGCACGACGTCGCCGCCCTGCGCGACACGGCCCGCTCCCGACAGCAAGCGCTCGAAGTCCTGCGCGCCCAGCGCCAGGCGGAGGAGAGCGATTTTCTCCAGCGCTGCCAGGCGCTCGATCGGCAGGACGTCGCCATCATCGAGCGTCTGCGGGCGGAGGAGGAAGAGATCACGCGGCGTCGTGCGGAGTCCGAAGCCGCCATCCGGGCCGCCTGGGAAGAATGTCAAGAGCGCTGCCGAGCCGCGGAAGAAGCCGCATCGGCCACGCTGGGCGACAGGCAGATCGTCGGCCGGACGACCGCGCAGGAGGAAACCCGACGTCTAGAGCGGCGCGGCATCGAACTGGGCCACTATGCCCGCCACCTGCGCCGCGTCGCCGAGAAAGTCGCAGCACGGGAAGCCGAGCTTGTCCGCCGTACACGCGAGCTGGCGCGCGAGCGCGACCAGCTGGAGCGCGAGCGCGAAGCAACTCCGAGCCGCACCAGCGACAGGCCGCAGACGGCGCTGCCCGCTCTGCGCGAACGGCTTGCCAAGGTGCAGAAGATGAAGAAAGGGCTGGCGATGTTGCGCAGCAGCGATTCCGCCCCTGGCGTGGCGCTGAAGCGCTCACAGGACGCCGGGGTCGAGGACGTGGCGAAATAACGTAGGTCGAACGCGTTGCTTTTACCATCTCACGAACCACAGCCGTCAGGGATTGCTCGGGGCGAGCTAACGATCGCGGCTCGAATCGAAAGACGCCGCGCCGGTCAGGAGTGACATTCCCCCGAAAAGCGCTTATTATGTGGAGGATGGTCGTCGTATCATCTACGACGCTTCTCTCCTACTCGGGAAGGAATAGTCTCATGGCGAAAGGTGCGGGCAAGGCACGCAAGAAACTCCCGAGGCAGTTGGCCGTCGTCCGCGCCGACAACTGCACCGGCTGCGAGGCGTGCATTGAAGTTTGCCCCGTCGATTGCATTTACAAGCTACCCGGCGAGGACCAGCCGACGCTGCAAACTTTCGTCGATATCGATCTCGAACGCTGCATCGGCTGCGAATTGTGCGAGCGCTGGTGTCCGTGGGATGCGATCGACATGGTCGATTCGGACAAGATCGCCGACGCGGTCGCCGACAAGGGCGGGCCGCCCGACTTCGTCGCCAAGAATCAGGAACGGCTCAACGCCGTCGCGAAGATGTTGCAAGACCTCGCCGTCGAGCAGAAGGCCGCAGCCGCGGCAGCCGCCGCGGCGAAGAAGAAACCGGCAACCACTCCCGCGTAATTCGCGCTGGTTTGGCGAGCCGGGAGCGTCAGCGACCGCAGGACGCTGAAAACTCCGACGCTGACGCTCCCGGCTCGCCAGGAAGGATCCTCCCGTGCGATTCACCTCCGTTGTTTCGCGTTTCGCGATCCTGGCCATGCTCGGCTGCCAGCCTGCTACCCGTTACACGCCGCAGTCCGAGGCTCCCGCGGATAAAGCAGCGGAGTCCGCGACCAACTCGTCCGATTTCGCGACAGTCCCCCCCGAACTGATGTGGCAGGACGACCAACGCCAGGCGCCGACGAACGTGATGCCCATCCTCTTCGTCCATGCGGAGAAGGACCGGGCCGGCTGGGACAAGCAGCAATCGTACTGGCGGCAGACGACCGGGACTCAGGCGGAAGTGGCGGCGGTACTTGGCATGAGTACCGGCCTCATCCCGTTTCCGCTGTCGGGGCCGCTCGTCGTCGGGCCGGACCCGATGGTCGTCAAAATCAAGGTGCCGCGCGGCCTCGACGATCCGACGCCGTTTGTCCCCGCGTCCAATCCGCTGACTTATCCCAAGTGGGAGCTGGGCCGCGATCTCTTCTACGACGCCGAGTGGTTGACGGCGAAGGGCAACACGTCTTGCGCGTCCTGCCACATGCCGGACCGCGGTTTCACCGACGGCATGAAGGTACACAACGGCTTCAACACGCCGACGCTGGTCAACCTCGTCTACGGCACGTCTTTCTTCTGGGACGGCCGGGCCGGCAGCCTGGAGGAAGTCTTCGCCCGCAACCTGGAGGACGAACGCGAGACGGCGAACCTCGCTGCCACCCGCCACACCTGGGGCGGTTCCGTGCTGCGTCTGATGAACGGCAAGTACAAGCGCCGGTTCGAGAACGTCTTCGCCACGCCGCCGACGCAGGACGCGGTCGGTAAAGCGTTGGCCACCTATATGCGCACGCTGCTGGCCGGCGCTTCCCTGCACGACCTGGCTCTCATCGAGCAGGCGGGTCGCAAGAGTAAGGAACTCGAAGCCGACGACTATGAAAAGGTGCTCGACGCCAGGGCGCTCAAGCTCCTGGGTCGCGAGGGCGCGGCGAAGAAGGAAGTCGCCGAGGAGGTTTTCACGGGCTATCGGCTGTTCCACAATCTGCAAGGCGAGCGGAAGCTCAACTGCGTGAATTGCCACGCCGGCCGGTTGTTCACCGACAGCAAGTTCCACAACGTCGGCGTTGGCGACCGCGAGAAAATGGTCGTCAGCCCCTTCCCCGGCCGCTTCGCCTCGCTGCCGATCGGCCAGAAAGATCGCACGCTCATCGGCGCGTACAAGACGCCGACGTTGCGCGGCCTGCTCCGCACTGCCCCGTACTTCCACGACGGCGAACAGCAGACGCTCGAAGCCGCACTGGCGTTCCACACGCAATCGTTTCGGTGGAACATCTTCCTCGCGCCGGAAATGGTGGTCGAAGGAAATCGTTCGTCCCCGCGCTATCTCGACCTGACGCCCACGGAGACGAAAGCGCTGCTGGCGTTTCTCAGTGCGCTTAACGGCTCCGAGGTGGACGAGGCCGTTTTGCGCCGCTAAGCCGCAAGCGGCGATTCGGTTCCGCTATTCCACGTTTTGCGCCTGTGGTATGGTAATCCCGCCTTGACGGAGTTCGGCCTCGCGGTTTGAATACGCGCAACCGAGGGCTTCATGGACAAGAATCTCCGCGCCAACCTCGCAGAACTCGTAGGCTCCTTTCTCTTCGTCTTTTTCACCGCCGGCACCGTTTGCGCCCTTTACCTCACCGGCGAACCACGTCTCGACGTGATGGGCGCCGCCCTGGCTTCAGGCTTCACGCTCGCCGTGGTCCTCACCGCGACCTCGCACGTTTCTCCCGGTTGCCTCAATCCCGCAATCACCCTGACCCTGTGGGTTTACAAACGCCTCGACGGCCGAAGGATGCTCATCCTCATCGTCATGCAGCTTGCCGGCGCACTCCTGGCCGGACTGGTGCTTCGCTTTAGCTTTGGCGACGACGTACTGCTGCCGGCACACGCCGGAGCGCCGCATCTCACCGGGGCTTTTCGCGTGAACGGGGCCATCGAGGTGAAGAGTCTGCTCAGCGGCCTCGGTGTCGAGGTGGTGCTCACCTCTCTGCTGACAGTGGCAGTGTTCGCGACGCTGTTCGACCCCCGTGCGCCGAAGGCGGGCGGCTACGGCGTCGGTTTGGCCCAGGTGGCGGTGGTGCTGTTCGGCTTCCGGCTGACTGGAGGCTCGGCCAATCCCGCTCGCTGGTTCGGCACGGTCGTCTGGGAGATGACGCTCAAGGTTCCTCGTCCCGGCGGCGAGACGGCCCTGTCCGACCATGCGGTTTATTGGGCAGGCCCGATCCTGGGCGCTCTGCTCGGCGGTCTACTCTATTCGGCTGTATTCATGCCGGCGAAAGACAAGGCTTGAATGGGTGAGCCATGAATGGCTTGACGCTCGACGACTTATTGTCGCTGGAAGAATTCGCTGGGCGCAGGCGCGAGTTCTTCGAGGCGCATGGCCGTTATCTCGACCGCTATCGCCGCGTGCGCATCGGGCCGCAGGCCACGCTTCTATTCGAGAATCGCCAGACGTTGTGGTTCCGCCTCCAGGAAGTGCTGCGCGTCGCCCGGTTGGACGAACCAGCCCGCGTTCGGCAGGAACTGGCGGTCTACAATCGGCTGCTGCCGGGCCGCGACCGCCTGCAAGCCGCGCTGCTGATTTCGCTCCAGAACGAGGCGGATGTGACGGCGGAGCTGGCCCCGTGGCAGGAATTGCGCGGCGACAACCTGCGCTTGCAGCTCGGCCGTACTTCCCTCTCGGCGAACATCTACACTTGCCGTCCAGAGGACCGCTGCATCGGCACGGCGCACTGGGTGCAATTCTTTCTCGACGCCGCCGCGCGCCGCGCGCTCGCCGAGCGCGCGCGACCGGTCGCGTTCACGCTCTCGCTGCCGACCTATCGCCACGAAAGCGCTCCACTCACCGACGAGATTCGGCAGAGTTTGTTGGAAGATTTGCGGCTGTCCGACCGCGACGCGGCCTGAATGGACACGATCGAATCTCACGAGCCGCGACCGTCAGGGAGCGCGGCTGAAAACGCTCCCTGACAGTCGCGGCTCGTGATCGCGCGGCTTCCCGACACGGCAGCGAGCGTAGCTCGATCAGGATTTCGCCGAGGAGCACTTCTTCCAATTCCTTGAGGATACGCGCCATCGGGGCGCCGTCCAGCAAGCGATGATCGAACCAGACGCGCAACGGCATGCTGTCGCCGGCGCCGAATGGGCCGGCGTGCAGCGTCGTCGTCCACGGCGTCACCATGTGCTTGAGCGTGGCGCCGAGCGACGACGTCAGGCTGATGCCGAACGTGCCGAAGAAGCGGGCGCGCTGCGAGCCGGACCACTCGTTGCAGAGCCACATGATGTAGCGGCGCACCGGAAACGGCAAACGCGAGAGGAACAACAACCGGCGAAACCCGCCATTCTCGTGGAGCGGCCGGTCCTGGGCGCGACGTACCCAGTCGTTGACGTCCGCGAGGGAGCGGCGTTCCGGATGCGAAATGTTAGCCACCAACGGTGTCGATTCGCCGCGCACCTCGCGCTCGACGGAAATCGTGGCAACGCTCTCGGGGTGTTCGTACAGCCGCGGCCAGGGGTACGACATGTAGGTGCGGCGCAACATGGGGTTGCGGGCAGCGACGATCCCGAAAGCCTTCGACAGGAGGGCGTACCAGCTGGGCCGCAAGGCCGACGCCGCGCGGGCGGCGACCAGCGGCCGTAACGGCATGCGCCGCTCCATCGACACACGCGGGACGTGTCGGCTGAGATGCATGAAGTCGGTGACGAGTCTCCGTGACAGAGACAACGGCACCGTTCGCCCGATGAAGAATCCCATGTTCGCCTCCTTGAACCGGTCAGTGGCCCGGCGAAGCCATAGCCACCGGCTGGCGAACAATGCAACAGCAATTCTCAGTTTGGAGGAGCCGCGCACGAAGTAAGCGGTTTTCTCAGTTTGGAGGAGCCGCGCACGAAGTAAGCGGTTTTCTCAGTTTGGAGGAGCCGC
>JBBQPD010000388.1:0-6136 GCA_038331535.1 Gemmatales bacterium
AAGTAAGCGGTTTTGAACGGCCTGCCCCGCTTACTGCGTGCGCGGCTCCTTAACCGCTTACTGCGTGCGCGGCTCCTTCGCGTACCATGCCATGCGCTCGCCTTGTTCGTCGAGCGTGTATCGTATCTTCGCCTCGACCTCCTCTTCACGGAATAAATGTCGCGTGCTGCCGTGTCGTGTCCAGCGCCGCCGCTTGGCATCATCGAAACCGGCTAACGTCAGGTTCCGCGATGCACGAGCTTTCAGATCGCTCAGCAAGCGATCCGGATCCCGCTCAGCGGTTACGACCAGATGCACGTGATTCGTGCGCACGTGGAGAGCCAGTAAATCCCAGCCGCGCTCTCTCGCCAATTCTACCAGCGCCTGGCAAACAATCGTTCGCTCTCGTTCACTCATGACATAGGGCGACTGCGTCATCGCTTCCCGCGCCTGCCGCTCGCGCTCGGCATCCCCCTCCACGAACGGCGTGCCATAGACATGGTGTTCATCGTCTACCGAGCCTTTCGCGCTGCCAGGCAGCCATGTGCCGTACGTCGAAAACGTGATGAAATACGCAAGCGCCATGAGGATCGCCTCTTGAGGCCGTTTCTGCCCCGCTTACTGCGTGCGCGGCTCCTTGTCCGCTTACTGCGTGCGCGGCTCCTTGTCCGCTTACTGCGTGTGCGGCTCCTGTCCGCTTACTGCGTGTGCGGCTCCTGTCCGCTTACTACGTGCGCGGCTCCTTGTCCGCTTACTGCGTGTGCGGCTCCTGCCCGCTTACTGCGTGCGCGGCTCCTGCCCGCTTACTGCGTGCGCGGCTCCTTTCGCCGCGCACGTAGTATCACACGGTAATCTATCACACCCGTTGCTTCGTCGGAATAGGATACGGTTCGACGACTTCCCGCTCTCCCGGAGATTGCGCATGAACCCGCTTTATCTGTTGCCGCTGCTGGCCGGAATCGCCCCCGCCGCGCCGGAGCCGGCCGTGGCGAAGGGTCTGGTTGTTCACGAGTGGGGCGTCTTCCGCGTTCACGACGACGCCGAGATGGCCAACGCCGACGCCCGCGCCGAATGGGATAGTCTGCCGCCCTTCATGTACGGCAACGTCAGCGGTCGTGTCCTCCCCGTCAACTGGGGGCGGCTCGAAATCCGTCGCCGTCCCGTCATTTTCTTCCACGCGCCGGAGCCGTTGGCGCTGGCGCTGCGCATCGACTTCCCCGGCGGCATTCCGGGCGTCTGGTGGCCGGGCACCCTCTCGCCGGCGGCGCAGGGCACAGTGCGGCCGGCCATCGGGACCGCGCTGGTGTGGCAGCTTCAGCTCAAGCAGCCGCCGCCTGGCGCCAGGCCGCAGAACGCCGGCTACCGCGAAGTCCCGAAGGGCCACTGGGTCGAGCAGATGCGCGCCGTCCAGTGCGACGACGTCTTCGCCACCTTCGGCCAGGGCCCGATCGACGTCGATCGCGAGAAGTTCGTCTTCTACGACGGCATCTTTCCCCAGGGGAAATGGCTGCGCATCACGGTTGAGAAAGATAAAGTGGCACTGCACAGTCAGGTCAAACATCCGGTCCACGACGTGACGGTGATCGACCGCCGTGGCGACGGCAAGGTGCGCATCGGCCGGGTCGCGAAGCTCGACGCCGGCGCCGAGGTCAAGGCAGTCGAGTTCGTCGAGGTCGAGCGGACGAAGTTCGCCACGGAGGCTGCCGACGTGCTGGTGAGTCATCTGGCCGCCGCCGGCCTGTTCAAGGATGAGGCCGCGTCGCTGCTGGCCGCCTGCAAGAAGGAGCTGCTGGAGACAGACGGCGTGACGGTGTTCTATCGGCTGCCGCAGGAGGAATACGAGCGCCGGCTGCCGATGACGCTTAGCCCGCGCGCGGAATCGCTGGTGCGCGTCGGCCTCGTGCATCACTCCCACTGCGAGCCGGACTTCGCGGAGCGCGTGCGCAAACTCGCCCACCAGCTGGACGACGCGGAGTTCGAGGTGCGCGAAGCGGCGCAGAAGAAGCTGCAAGCGATGGGGCCGGCCGCCACGGTTCATCTGGTGCGGATACTCAAAGAGGAAAAGTCCGCGGAGGCGCGCCGGCGCATGCTCGAATTGCTGGTTGCGTGGGACGTGAAGCAGGCGTTGCCGCGCTGACCGACGGTCAACGAGCCGCGACCGTCAGGGAGCGTTGAGACCAGCGCTCCCCGACGGTCGCGGCTCGTTGACAAGCGAGAGAAATGTACCGAGAAGTCCATGAACGCGTTCATCTTGCGATACATCGCCGCGATCGAATTGCTCGGCGTCGTCATGCGTATCACGAGCTTCAGCCTGGTCGGCTGGCTGGGTCCGGCGAGTCCGTTCCTGTTCGTCTGGGTGTTCAATACGACCGACGCGGTGCTGTTATCCTGGTGTTCGGTGCTGAAAAAGGATCGTGCGTATACGTTGCTCAACGTCTTCTGGGTCATCATCGGCGTCATTGGGATCGTTCGCGCCGCGGGCATGGCGCATTAGGTTCTTCTCTCTGAACTTCTCCGCAAGCTACAGAGGAGATCAGCCGAGTTCTGGCTGACAGCTAATAGCTATCAGCTAACAGCTTTCAGCCAAACTGGTTTTGTGTGGTTGCCAACTCGTTGCGGCTTGGCCGCGTTAAGTGATGACCCGGAATACCTTCGTTTAGCCGCGACCCGGTAGGGGAGCGCGAGGGTGACGTCACCCCCGCGCCCCCCTACCGGGTCGCGGCTAAACCATATCGGAACTTATGGCTTCTTCGCACCATCCTCTGGCTTCGGGTCGGGTTTCTTCGGCTGAAAGCGCTTGCGCATCTCCTCGAACAGCGTGCGGAACTCCTCGCGCGTCACCTTCTCCGGCAGCTTGACGCCGCCCGCGATCAGCATCAGCCGCATGCGCTCCGGAATCTCGTCCGGCGTAATCACGTCGTCGCCGTTGACGTCGAGGCGGTCGAAGAACTGGTCGGCCTGGCTCGGCGGATTCTTCGCTAGCTCGGCTGCCGTCTCGGGGCGCTCCCAGACGTAGGCCACGAAGCCGACCATCATCTCT
This sequence comes from Gemmatales bacterium, assembly GCA_038331535.1. Classification (GTDB taxonomy): domain Bacteria; phylum Planctomycetota; class Planctomycetia; order Gemmatales; family Gemmataceae; genus JBBQPD01. The sequence goes on from JBBQPD010000388.1 coordinate 3,020, forward strand.
TCCCAGGTTTGCAGGCCGAACTTCGCCGACTTCTTTGGGTCCGGGTTGAGCGGGTTGTTGACCGAGTTGTCCCAGTGGGCGACCGCGTGCAGCTTCGACCCCTTCGGCACCTTGAGCGGTTCCTGGAAGCGATAGACGTTCTGCCAGTTGAAGTCCCAGCGCGGCACCGACAGCAGCGTCTCGCGCTTGCCGTCGGGATAGATCACCTCGTAGCGGTAGTCCTGGCCGCGCCAATGCATGTGCGGCGCGAAGCTGAGGATGCGGGCGTCGGCGCGGAAGCGGAACGCCGCCTCGGCCTTGTAGTGCGGGTCATTCGGCGGCACCTCGAATGCCATGTTGGCGAACTCGCTGATGAGCATCTCGAACCTGGGCGGCGCCTTGGCGAAGGTCAGGCCGATCGACGAGCGGTCCTTCACCGCCGTGCCGTTGGGCGTGTAGTGCATCTCGAAGCGGAGTTTCGCACCCTTCGGCACGCGCAGCGCCGTCTCGGGCGGGCAGACCAGACCCAGGTCGCCGGGCGCCCAGCCGACGAGGATTGACAGGCTGCCGTCGTTCGAGATCGGCCCGCGCTGGCCCGGCTTCATGATGTAGACGACGACGTGATGCACCACGGCCGGGGTTCCGGGTCGGGCCTCGGCGATCGTCACCCAGCGATCTTCCTCGAAATTGGTCTCGATGATCCAGTTCTTGTACGGCAGCACGCCGTCAGCCGGGACCGCGAACTCCTCGGGCATGGTGATGACGAGGTCGGGCGTACCGTGGACCCAGCCTTTCGGCCAGGCGACAGGCTTCGGCAGATCCTTGTCATCGCCGCGGGCCATGCCGCCGTCCACCCAGGCGGACAGCGTGTCGATCTCGTCGCGGCTCAGTCGGCGGTCGTTGGCGAGATGGCCGAAACGTGGGTCGGCGTGCCAGGGCGGCATGCGCCGCTGCGTGGTCACTTCCTTGAGCATCGCCGCGTGCTTGACGGCATCGTCGTAAGTGAGCAGCGCGAACGGCGCCGGCTGGTCGGTGCGATGACACGCCTGGCAGCGTTTCTGGAGAATGGGTGCGACGTCCTTCGTGTAGGTGACGTCCGTCTTCGCCGGCTTCTTCGCGGCCCGGCCGAGCAGGCAGCCGTCGGTCTCGGTCTCGGCGACCGTCACCTTTTTGTTGGCGAGGACTTCCTCGATGGCCTGAGCGAGGTCGTCGCGCGTCGCCTTCTCCCGGCGCGAGGCGGCGCCGTAGCGATCGTCGATCCGGCCGCGATAGCGCAGCTGGAAGTCGCCATCGAGGACGACGACCGACGGCACGCGGGTTATGCCGAGGTTGTCCGCCAGCTTCTGGCCGAAGTCTTTCAGGACGAGAAACGGCAGGTCGCGGTCCGAAGCGTGCGCGGCGACCTGATCGAAATCTTCCGTGTCGTTGGCGTAGACGGCGAGAAACTGCACCTGCCTGGCGCGAACCTTCTTCTCCAGCTCAAGCAGCCCGGGCAGGTAGAGGTTCGAGACCGGGCAGTCGGCGCCGACGAAGACCAGTACCACGGCGGAATGGCCCTTGAAATCGTGGAGAGCACGGCGGTTGCCGCGCAGGTCGCGGAGGGAATTGCTGTTAGGAACCTTGTCGCCGACCGCGAGCGCCTTGGGCGTTTCCGCCGCCCGCGCCGGCAGGCTTGTCCCTACCAGACCGATGCCGAGAAGCAAGCCGAAGAGCAGGATACCGCGCCGCGTCATGTGCTGTGCCTCGAAGGAGTGTCAATGGAGTGCGCATACTGGTCTGAATATGCTACTGCGAAAGTCGATGGGAGGTTTCGCCGGGTCGGCCCACGATGCCGCTTGCGGCTTAGCGGGGCAGGACCGCTAAGCCGCAAGACTTTAGAGTAGCTTCTGGAACCGCTCGCCCAGCGCCTGCTCGAGGTACGGCGACACTCCCCAGAATTGCCGTAGTTCGAGATACTCGCGCACGAACATCGCTTCGCCGACCGGTGCGCCGCGGACGGCGCGGAGCATCAGGTTGCGCGCCGTGTGTTCGGTGCTGATAAACTCGATCACTTCGGTGCGATAGCCCATGATCCGCAGGGCCAGCGCGCGGAAGGCGTCGGTGACCAGGTCCGCGATGCGCTCGTGCAGAATGCCGTGCCGCAGGAGCGGACGCAGCACCTGCGCCGGCCCTTCGGCGCGAAGCTGGCTGTTGAGATGATGGTGACAGCAGGGAACGCTTAGGAGCAGCCGGGCCTCGCCCGAAACGGCCTGGGCGAGCGCATCGTCCGTGGCGGTATCGCAGGCGTGCAGGGCCAGGACGATGTCGGGCTTCGCGTCCACGTCGCCGATGCGCGCGCAGGCGAAGTGCAGGCCCGGGGCTCCGAGGCGTTCGCCGCGCTGGATGCTCCTGGCAATCAACTCCTCGTTGACGTCCACGCCCAGGACGCGCGCGGGAATGCCGAGCATGTCGTTGAGATAATGATGCACCATCAGCGTGAGATAACTCGATCCGGACCCGCAATCGAGAATCTCCACAGGGCGGCCAAGAGCGCGCAGCCCCGCGTCATCCAGGACGTGCGTTAGGAGCTTGAGGAACTCGTTGATCTGCGTGAATTTCGCGCGCATGGTCGGGCGCACCTGGCCGGCGCGCGTCAGGATGCCGAGGACTTCCAGCACGCGATCCGCGCGTCCTTCCGGAAGCGGGACGGTTTTACTGCGGTTGTGAGAGGTCTGTGGCTCGGGCGCGGCCGACTCCGACGGGCGTCGGCCGACTTGAACCTTGCCTTTCTTCGTCGTGCGGACGTCGATCTCTTCGGCGCTCGTCGAGAGGTGGATGCCGGCAAAACCGAGGTCGAGCAGTTCGGCGAGGCGCGGGCCGATTTCCTGCGGGCGGAAGTTCTTCGTGACGTCCTTCTTCTCGTCGAAGTAGGAAAACTGGAGATGCCGCTGGGCGTCCAGCGCAACGGGGCGAATGACGACGCGGACCCAGGGGGAACGTGCCAGGCCGCGCACCGCGCCGCCGAAGGTGGCACGCCGGAAATCGGGAGAGAGAATTGTGTCAATGACCAGTTGCCGCACGGGGTCGAGTTCGGTGCTGCTCATACGGTCATCTTAGCCATTGAGGAGCCGCGGGGCGGGGGAGCGGGGCCCCGCGCCC
>JBBQPD010000389.1:0-6122 GCA_038331535.1 Gemmatales bacterium
ATACGCTTCGCCAGGTGAGTGGCGGATCAGCATTCCCCATGCTTTGGCGTCGTCGCTTGCCGAGACCTGAATGCGAATTCTCATCGGATGATCTCCAAGACGAGGGGATAAATGGTGTCAGTTCTATTTTCCGTAGGGAAAAATGAACTGACACCGATTATTCCCTGAAAACTTCGGCTGCGGTCACCGAACGCCTCTGCTTTGCAGCAACCTCACGCGGGCTTGACGCAATGACTCGATGCACCATGTTCGAGTGGACTGGCTGCTGTGGCTCATAGTTCGGCCAGAAGTCTTGCATGTCCCCTTTTGCACTCCTAACATCGCAGCCACTTGTGGCGACAGGTCTGTGCCGAGTCGCATTGACATAAGTTTCTGTTCATCAATAGGTTGCGTCAAACTATCACTCCGGATCGGTTACAGTAGAACTAGCATATCCCCTTTTCCGTTTTTCGGCCCCTACCAGGGACGATCCCATAATCCCTTCGTGACCTGCTGAATGCTGCGCCGAATGCTAATGGCAGGCACCCCGGCGAGAACAATCGCTACTACTGTAAAGAGAAATATTGTGACCGTGTCCGCACTTAGGATCGGCTTTCCTTCTTTTGCCGCGACTGCCACCAAGACAATTATCCAAGCTCCCCCCATCAGAATCGCAGCTAATTGAGCACGCATTAGGTTGCGATATTTATTGATGAGTAGGTCGATGTCACGTCGCCAACTCTGGCACGATGAACACTTTACGGCCTCCAAAGGCATAGGCTTGCAACAAAAAGCGCACGCTCCTATGCCCGCCGTAGCGGATTGATTTGGCGGATTGGTAGGGAGAGGTGGCGGGGTGCCGTGAGCTATGGGAGTGATTGAACTGAACAATCCTTTCATTGAACCCGCAGGGGCCCAGGCGGCCATACCTTCTGTCCAAACCATGTCAGTCGGCGAGAACTCCCCGCTGGTAGCCAGCCGCTTCAACTGAACCGCTGAAACAGGGCCGCTTTTATTTCCGCCCCGGGTATAGTGCCATTGCTTGTCCATGATGCTCTCGCTTGTCGCCGACTTGTTGCTATGCGCCACTCACTTGTCGCTAGACACCGGGCGCCGAGTCGCTACGGCTCGTGCTGAGTCTCTATGCACGGCGGCGGACTGGCGCGGGTTGGACCAGGACTCCAGTCGATCATGCGGGTGCCCCGTTGTCAAGCAGCGAGCCGACACCAGTTCAGGAATTCCCGGAGCCTCAACGCTTTCGACTGCCGTCACAATCCCGCCCGTCGCGCGGAAATCCCTTGTCAGCGCGGCCGCCATCGCGTGTAATCCTTATACCGAATAGGAAGGGCTTCGCGCCGTCCTTCGCCGCTTCCTCGGCCTCGCCACCCTACGACGAGCCGCACTTTGATCGCCCGTTTCGCAAAGGCAGACCTGCGATGAGTCCGCGAACTCTCCTCCCTAACCGTCGTCGCCTTGTCGCCGCGACGCTGCTAACGGCCCTACCAATCCTCCTCCTGCTGCTGACCGACCGCACTCCCGTTCGGTCCGCCGACCAGCCGAAAGCGGCGAAGAAGCTAGAGCTTCACCAGGGCGACCATATCTGCATCATCGGCAACACGCTCGCCGATCGAATGCAGCATGACGGCTGGCTGGAAACCTACATCCAGAGCCGATTCCCGAAACTCGATCTCACCTTCCGCAACCTCGGCTTCTCCGGCGATGAATTGACGCAGCGGATTCGTTCGCAATCGTTTGGCACGCCCGACCAGTGGCTCGCCGGCTCGGCACCGGTCCCCGAACCGGGCAAGCTGACCACCCGCATCGGCGTGCGCGAGAACCGCTTCGAGACGGCCAACACCAAAGCCGACGTGGTCTTCGCGTTCTTCGGCTATAACGAATCGTTTGCCGGAGAGGCGGGTCTGGAGAAGTTCAAGACCGATCTGGAAGCGTTTATCAAGCACACGCTCGAACAGAAGTACAACGGCAAGAGCGTTCCTCAGCTGGTCCTCTTCTCGCCCATTGCCCACGAAAACCTGAAAAGTCCCAACCTGCCGGACGGCGTCGAGAACAACAAACGTCTGGAAGTTTATTCGGCGGCGATGGGCGACGTGGCCCGGAAAAACGGCGTCGTCTTCGTCGATCTCTTCAAACCGACCCGCGCGTTGTACGGCAAGGCCGAGAAGCCGTTGACGATCAATGGCATCCATCTGACCGACACCGGCAACGAGGCGGTGGCGAAGGTCATCGACCAATCCCTCTTTACTGAGGAACCGGCCGTGAAGCGCGATCCTCAGGCGCTGGAGCGGCTGCGCCAGGCCGTGCTGGACAAGAATTTCTACTGGTTCAACCGCTACCGCGTGCTCGACGGCTTCAACGTCTACGGCGGCCGGGCGTTCGAGAAGTACGCCGACAAGCAGTCCAACTACGAGGACCAGCAGCGCGAGCTGGAAATCCTCGACGTGAAGACCACCAACCGCGACAAGCGGATCTGGGCGGTCGCCAAGGGCGGCGACCTGAAAGTTGACGACAGCAATTGCCCGCCGCTCATCCCGGTGAAGAGCAACCGGCCCGAACTGCTCGCCGGCGGTAATCTCCGCTTCCTTAGCGGCGAGGAAGCCATTTCCAAGATGAAGATCGGCAAGAACCTAAAGGTGTCGCTGTTCGCTTCCGAGAAGGAGTTCCCCGAGCTGGCCAAGCCGGTGCAGATGCAGTTTGACAGCAAGGGCCGCCTCTGGGTAGCCGTCTGGCCGAGCTATCCGCACTGGAACCCGACGCAGGAAATGAGCGACAAGATCCTCGTCTTCGAGGACACCAAGGGCACCGGCAAGGCCGACAAGATGACCGTTTTCGCCGACCATCTGAACTGCCCGACGGGGTTCGAGTTCTATAACGGCGGCGTCCTCGTCGCCCAGGCGCCCGACCTGCTCTTCCTCAAGGACACGAAGGGGACCGGCAAGGCAGACCTGAAAGTACGCCTCGTGCATGGCCTCGACTCGGCCGACTCGCACCATGCGTCGAACAGCTTCGTTCTCGATCCGGGCGGGGCCGCGTATTTCCAGGAAGGGACGTTTCACCACACGCAGGTCGAGTCGCCCTACGGCCCGGTGCGCCGTTGCGCCAACGGCGGCGTCTTCCGTTATGAGCCGCGCACGCAACTCTTCGACGTGTACGTGACCACCGGCTTTGCCAACCCCCACGGCCACGTCTTCGACCACTGGGGCCGCGACATCGTCGTGGACGGCACCGGCGCTCAGCCTTATGACGCCGCCCTGTTCTCCGAACGCCTGGAGTTCCCGCAGAAACATCCGAAGCCGCCGCAGGTTTATCAGCAGCGGACGCGCCCCTGTCCCGGCATGGAATACGTTTCCAGCCGGCATTTCCCCGACGAGTTCATGGGCAACCTGCTCGTGGCCAACGTCATCACCGTACAGGGCATTCTCCGCTACAAGATCGAAGACAACGGCTCCAGCATGAAAGGCACGGAGTTAGAGCCGATCCTGACTTCGTCCGATCCGAACTTCCGGCCGTCGGACCTCAAGGTGTCGCCGGACGGCTCGGTCTATTTCCTCGACTGGCAGAACCCGATCATCGGCCACTTGCAGCACGCGCTGCGCGACCCGGCCCGCGACGCGGTTCACGGCCGCATTTACCGCATCACCTACGAAAATCGCCAGCTCCTCTCGCCGAAAAAGATCGACGGCGAGCCGATCGAGAAGTTGCTCGATCTGTTAAAAGAGCCAGAAGCCTTCACCCGCTCGCGCGCCAAGATCGAGTTGGGCGCGCGCGACAGCGCCGCCGTCGCCGCCGCCGCGCAGAAATGGGTGGATGGTCTCGACAAAAAGGACGCCGAGTACGAACACAACGTTCTGGAGGGGCTGTGGGTCCATCAGTACCACAACGTCGTCAACGTTGAGCTTCTGAAGCGCGTCCTCGCCTCGCCCGATTCCCACGCCCGCGCCGCCGCCACGCGCGTCCTCTGCTACTGGCGCGACCGGGTGCCCGGGTCGCTGGAACTGCTGAAGAAGCTCGCGGCCGACGAAGCGCCGCGCGTCCGGCTTGAAGCGATTCGCGCCGCCAGCTACTACACCGTTCCCGAAGCCATCGAGGTCGTGTTCATCAGCAACGACCTGCCGACGGATCAATACCTCGACTTCACGCGCACCGAGACCATGAAGACGCTCGACCCGATTTTCAAGGCGGCACTGGCCAAGGGTCAGGACGTCAAGTTCACGACCGACTCCGGTTCGCGCTACCTGCTGCGCAACGTCACCCTTGAAAAACTCGTCAAGCTCGAACGCACCCGGCCGGTTTTCCAGGAGCTTCTCTTCCGTCCGGGCGTCCGCGACGAACTGCGCCGCGATGCGCTGACCGGCCTGGCGAAGCTCGATTCTAAGAGTGAGTTGCGCGTGCTCGTCGATGCGATTCACCTGATCGACGACAAGAAGGAGAACCGCGACGAAAGCGTCGTCTTCGACCTCGTTCGGCAGCTGACGGGCCGCAATGCCCGCGAATTGGGAGAAGTGCGGAGCGACATCGAGAAGCTGGCGCTGACCGCGAAACAGGCCGTCATTCGCCAGATCGGTTTCGTCGCGCTGATCAACGCGGACGGCAACATCGACAAGGCGTGGGCGCTCGGCGTGAAGTCGGTGCCGGCGCTGACCGACCTCGTCGGGGCCACGCCGTTGATCGCCGACGCCGGCCTGCGGGCGAGCATGTATCCGAAGATCGAGGCGCTGCTGAGCGGTTTGCCGAAGGAGCTGGACGCCGGCCCGACCGGCAAGGCGACGCTGGGGCGCTACGTCCGTATCGAGTTGCCTGGCAAGAACAAGACGCTGACGCTCGCCGAGGTTGAAGTTTACAGCGACGGCCGCAATGTCGCTCTCAAGGGCAAGGCGACCCAATCTTCGACGTCTCATAGCGGCGACGCGAGCAAAGCGATTGACGGCAACAAGAGCGGCAGCTTCGGCGGCGGCGGCCAGACGCACACCGCGGAGGACGAGACCAACCCGTGGTGGGAAGTCGATCTCGGCGCCGAGTACCCAATCCAGTCGGTCGTCATTTACAACCGCACCGACCCCGGTCTTGGCAGCCGGCTCAACGGCTACACCCTCAAGGTGCTGGCGAAGGACCACAAGACCGTGGTGTCCACGCTGGCGAAGAACTCGGCGCCAGCTGTCTCAGCCACGCACAAGATCAGCAGCGACGATCCGATGCGGGTCATTCGCCAGGCGGCGATGAATGCGTTGCCGTCCGTCCGCGGCCAGGAGCTGAAGACGTTCCAGACGCTGGCCAAGTTCGTGAAGGACGACGTGGGCCGGGCCGACGCTGTCCACGCGGTACAGCGCGTGCCGCGCGGTTTCTGGCCCAAGGAGGAAGCGCAACCGCTGGTGGACGTGCTGCTCACGTCCATCCGCAAAATCCCGGCGCAAGAACGGACCACCGACGCGGCGCTCGAGACGATGGAATTCGTCGATGCCCTGACGACGCTGCTGCCCGCCGACGCTGCCAAGACGATCCGCACCGAACTGGGCGAGCTTGGTGTCCGCGTGATTCGCATTGGCACGCTGCCGGAGCGGATGTCGTTCGACCGGGACGTTTTCGTCGTCAAAGCCGGCAAGCCGGTCGAATTCCTGTTCGAGAACTTCGACCTGATGCCGCATAACTTCACCATCACGCAGCCGGGCGCGCTGGAGCAGGTTGGCCTGGCCGCGGAAGAATCGGCCACTTCGCCCGACGCCGCGGCCCGGCATTTCGTGCCAAAGTCGGACAAGATTCTGCTGGCGAGCCACCTGCTGCAACCGCGCGAAGTGCAGAAGTTGAGCTTCACCGCTCCGAAGGAACCCGGCGTCTACCCGATGGTCTGCACCTACCCCGGCCACTGGCGGCGCATGTATTCCGCGCTCTACGTCGTCAACGACCTCGATGAGTATCTCGCGAATCCCGAAACGTACCTGTCGAAGAACAAGGTCGAGGCGAAGGATCCGCTCCTCAAGGACCGCCGGCCGCGGACCGAATGGAAGTTCGAGGATTTGGAATCGGCCACGATCGAGATGGACGCGCAGGGCGGCCGCAATTTCGCCAACGGCAAGCACATGTTCGAGGTGGCGACCTGCGTCGGCTGTCACAAGTACAACGGCGTCGGC
>JBBQPD010000390.1:0-6113 GCA_038331535.1 Gemmatales bacterium
GGCGTGAGACACGGAACGACCGTAGGCTTGCTGGGGTTTCAACCGACTCTCGCCGATTTTCAGGAGAAACTCTGGCGGACGTCGCGTCCTACTGGTAGTTTGCAGTGAGTGAAGTTCGAGCCACTGGCCTGTGTTCGTCGAAGGGTTGATCCATGCAAGACCGTAGCTTGCGCTGTTCGCGGCGCAAATTCCTGGCCTCCGCCGCCGCTCTAACTCTGGCCGGAAGCGTCGCCTCCGGCAAGGACGGACCGGCCGCATCGCGCTCGCGTCCCGCTCGGCCCTCGACTTCCGGCCGTAAGCCGATCGCCGTTATCACCACCGTGTACCGGCCGCTGTCGCACGCCTATCACATCGCCGGCCGCTTCCTCAACGGCTACACGCGCGGCGGGCAGCTGCATGTGCCGAAGCACTATGTCCATTCCGTCCACGTCGATCAGGCGCCCGACAACGATGTGTCGCGCGAGCTGGGCCGAGAGTTCGGGTTCCGCGTCTGCCGGGATGTCGCCGAAGCGCTGACCGACGGCGACAAATTGGCCGTCGAGGGCGTGCTGCTCATCGGCGAACACGGCAACTACCCGCGCAACGACCGGCAACAGATTCTCTATCCGCGTTACGAGACGATGGAACAGATCGTCGCCGCCTTCCGCAAGACCGGGAAGAGCGTGCCCGTCTTTAACGACAAGCACCTGTCCACGAGCTTCACGAAGGCGAAGCAGATGGTGGACTGGTCGCGCGAGCTGAAGTTCCCGTTCATGGCCGGCTCGTCGCTGCCGGTCACCTGGCGGCGGCCGGAGCTGGAGCCGCGCCTCGACACACCGATTGAGGACGGCCTCGTCGCCGCTTACGGCCCGCTCGAAGTCTACGGCATCCACGCGCTGGAAACGTTGCAAGTGATGATGGAGCGCCGCAAGGGCGGCGAAACCGGGGTCAAGGCGGTAACCTGTCTCACCGGCCGTGACGTGTGGAAGGCGGCCGACGACGGCAAGTGGAGCTGGGATCTGCTCGACGCCGCACTCGCTCGCAGCGAGACGGTCAACCCCGGCGACGTCCGCAAGAACGTCGGCAGTTTCAGCGTTCAAGGGATGCCGCCCGTGCCGCCGACTGCTTTCCTGGTCGAATATCGCGACGGCAGCCGCGGCACCGTGCTGTTGCTGAACGGCCACGTCCAGGACTTCACCTTCGCCGGCCGGATCAAGGGCGAGTCGAAGCCGGCAGCGTGCATGTTCTACCTGCCCCCGCCTCCGGGAGCGCGGTACTTCGACGCCCAGGTTGCGGCCATCGAGAAGATGCTGGAATCGGGTCAGCCGACCTATCCCGTCGAGCGCACCCTCCTGACCACCGGCGTCCTCGAGGCGACGATGGAGAGCCACCACAAGCGAGGCACGCGCGTCGAGACGCCGGAACTGGACCTGCGCTACGCCGCACCCGCCGACAGTGGGTTTATGCGCGGCAGTCTTACCGATTGATCGTAAGGACGGCTTTTCTCTTACGAGCCGCGACCTTCAGGGGGCGTTCCCCGCGCTCCCTGAAGGTCGCGGCTCGTGAATTATCCATCAACGGAGACCGATCCGAACATTCCGAATGAATCGATTCGTTGAGGCATTTCGTCAACGATAGCCTCCATTTGTAAACTTCCCATCTTCTGCAACTGTTTCATATTGCCAATTCGGACGAATCAGGCGCATGATAGGGGGGAGGAGGCAGTGGAGAAACGGGTTGACTGCCACACGCGACCGCAGGGGCTTTCGGGGTTGCCGACCCGATGGGCTGTTACTATACTTCCTCTTTTTGATGTGTCGGATCGGCTGAAAGTGATGGGGAGACACAAAAAAGGCGAGTCCACCCTTTATGCGGTTCCACCTGCTGGATCAGATCCTCGAAGTGCGCGAAGGTCAAAGCCTACGAGCGGTCAAGAACCTGACCCTCGGCGAGGAATACCTCGCTGACCATTTTCCGAGTTTTCCGGTCATGCCGGGCGTCCTCATGCTGCAAACTCTCGTAGAAGCAGGGGCGTGGCTGCTGCGGCTGACCGATAACTACCGGCACAGCGTCATCGTGCTGCGCGAGGCGAAGAACGTGAAGTACGGCGCCTTCATGGAGCCGGGCCGGCAGATGACGGTGGCCGTCGAACTGACCGAACGAAGCGAGGGTGTCGCGACTTTCAAAGGCAGGGGCGAGGCCGACGGACAAACCACGGTTTCAGCCCGAATCGTCCTGGCACACTACAACCTCGCGGATCGAAAACCGGAGATGCGGGATACGGACGAGCGACTGGTTCGCCACCTGCGAGAATTGTCGGAGGTGCTGCGGCGCGAGCCAGCCGGTGGCCTGTAGTCGCAAGCTTCAGCTTGCGACGGACTGCCGCAGGCTACAGAGAATAGCCTGCGGCTACAGAGAATAGGAACGAAGGATTTCGGCATGCGTCTGAAGGACCAGGTCGCCGTTGTGACCGGCGGAAGTCGGGGCATCGGCAAAGCAATCGTGCAGGCTTTCGTCGCCGAAGGCGCCAAGGTCGCTGTCGTGTACCGCGGCAGCCAGGAGGCGGCCGAAGCGCTTGTGAAGGAGATCGCGGACAAGGGTGGCGCTGCGCTGGCCATCCAGTGCGATGTGGCCGATCCCGTCGCCGCACAGGCGTGTTGCGAGCGCGTCGAGAAAGAGTTGGGGCCGATCGGTATCCTGGTGAACAACGCTGGCGTCATTCACGACGACCTGTTCGTGCGCCTGGAACCGGAGCACTGGAACAAGGTCATCCAGACCAACCTCGGCGGGACGTACAACTTCTGCCGGGCGGTGGCCTTCCCGATGTTGCGCCGACGCGGCGGGCGGATCATCAATGTATCAAGCGTGGCGGCGACGCACGTAAATGCCGGCCAGACCAACTACGCGGCCAGCAAAGGGGCGGTAAACTCCTTTACACGTGCTCTGGCGGTCGAACTGGCCGGGCGCGGCGTCACTGTCAACGCCATCGCCCCCGGTTTCATCGAAACGGACATGAGCGCCCCTGTCCGTGCCAAGGCTGGTGATTTGATCAAGAAGTTCATCCCGATGAAACGCATCGGGACGCCCGAAGATATTGCCCGTGTCGCTGTGTTTCTGGCCAGTGCGGATAGCGCTTATGTCACCGGCCAGGTATTGACCGTCGATGGCGGCCTGAGTTTGGGCGCCGTCGGCCAGTAGGTCCGAAGTCGGGAGTGCAAGACAGCGTGTCAAGCTCCCGCCCCTGTTCATCTGGAGGGTTTGTGCGATGCCGAGTCAGGACGAAATCTACACGAAGGTGTCCGCGACGCTCGTCGAGGCGTTGAACGTGGAAGAGGACGAGGTCAAGCCGGAAGCGACGCTGCAAGGCGACCTGGGCGCCGAGTCGATCGACTTCCTCGATATCGTGTTCCGTCTCGAGCGCGAGTTCGGCATCAAGATTCCGCGCGGCGAGCTGTTCCCGGAGTCGATCTTCCAGGGTGACCCCGACCTCGTTCAGAACGGCAAGGTCACCCCGAAGGGGCTGGCCGAACTGCGGGCCAAGATGCCCTTCGCCGACCTCGACGGCTTCGAGAAGAACCCCGAGCTGTCGCACCTGAGCGATCTGTTCACCGTCAAGCTGATCGCGCGCTACATCCAGGGCAAGCTCGACCACAAGAACTGATTCGAGGAGTCGGCTGTTCGGAGCTTGCGGAGTTTCACACTCCTGGCTCCGAACGAATGGGTGCGGATCATGCGCTGGATCTGGATCGACCGCTTTCTGGAGCTTCAGCACGGGAAGTCGGCGCGAGCCACGAAGTATCTGAGCCTTGCCGAGGATTATTACGCGGAGCACTTCCCCGGTTATCCGGTTATGCCCGCGACGCTGATCCTCGAAGGGCTGGCGCAGACGGGCGGCATTCTCGTCGGCGCGGTCAACGACTTCAAAGAGAAAGTCGTCCTGGCCAAGGTGCCGCGGGCGGTCTTTCATCGCGAAATGCTCGCCGGCGAACAGCTGATTTACGAGGCCGAGATCACGCACCTGCGCCCCGAAGGCGCCTCGGTGTCGGCCAAAGTGTTGGTGGACGGCCTCGTCACGGCTGAAGCCGAGATCTTCTTCGCGCACCTCGACCAGAACCGGGCGGCGCAGATCTTCGGCGACCACAACTTCGTCTTCGACGGACCGATGCGGCGCATGTTGCAGAGTGTCGGAGCCACGGTGGTTAAACCGGCTGCTCCCGCTCCGAATTGAGGTTCGCGCCGGGGCCGGGATGGTCGCACTGGAAGCCGCCTTCTCCCGTTTTTCATGGATCATCATGGAGGGCGGCTTTTGTCCCCCGCGGAGGCGGGAGGCTTCGGCCGCTGCTGAATCATGGCTGTTTCTTCCCGTCGCACCGTGCTCACCGGCGTCGGCGTTATCACCCCCCTCGGGACGGATACCGAGTCTTTCTGGCAATCCCTGCTCGCCCAGCGCTCGGCCATCCGCCCCATCCAGTCTTTTGACGCCTCCGGTCTGCCGGTGCGCATCGCTGGCGAGATTCTCGATTTCGACGCCAAGAACTACGTCGAGAAGTCGCAGCGGAAGAGCTTGCGCGTGATGGCCCGCACCATCCAGCTGGCCGTCTCGGCCGCACAACTAGCCCTGAACGACTCTGGGATCGACAAGAGCAAGCTCGATCCGACGCGCTTTGGCGTCGAGTTTGGCGCCAGCCTGATCGCCAGCGAGTTGCCGGAGTTGGCGGACGCCTCCTACGTCAGCTCGAATTGTCAGACGGGGGTCGTCGATCTGGAAAAGTGGGGCAAGGAGGGACTGGAGGCCATGCACCCGCTGTGGCTCCTCAAGTTCCTCCCCAACATGCCGGCCTCGCACGTCTCGATGATGCACGACGCCCGGGGGCCGAATAACAGCATTGCCGAGAACGACGTGGCCGGGCTGCTCGCCATGGGCGAATCGTACCGCATTCTGAAGCGCGACCAGGCCGACTTCATGCTGGTCGGCGGCGCCGAGAGCCGTATCAACCCCCTGTCGCTTACCCGCCTGTGCCTGTTCGAGCCGCTGTCGCAGCGCAACGACGCCCCGGAAAAGGCGTGCCGGCCGTTCGACCGCAGCCGCGATGGTTTCGTCCTGGGCGAAGGGGCAGGCGTGTTCGTGATGGAGGAGTTGGAGCACGCGAAGAAGCGCGGCGCACGCATCCTGGCGGAGGTCGTGGGCTTCGGCTCGGCCTTCGACCACAGGCAAGATGGCCGCGGTCTGGCACGTGCGATTCGAGCGGCACTGAAAGACGCCGGAATCGGGCCGGAAGAGATCGATCACGTCAACGCCCACGGCATCGGCTCTCGCGAAGCGGACATCTGGGAAGCACGCGGCTTGCGCGAGGTGTTCGGCGACTGCAAGGAGCCGGTCCCGGCGTTCGCGGCCAAGAGCTATCTCGGGCATCTCGGCGCCGCCGGCGGTCCGACCGAGCTGATCGCCAGCGTTGCAGCCTTGCAACATGGTGTCGTGCCCGTGACCCTGAATTACGAAGAAGCAGACCCCGAGTGTCCGATCCCAGTCATCGCGGGGACGCCGCGTCCGATCAAACGGCAGCACGTGTTGAAGGTGAGCTTCACCCGCCTGGGCCAGTGTGCCGCACTGGTGTTGCGAAAGATGTAACAAGCCGACAGCTATCAGCTCTCAGCTTTCAGCCAGAGGACCGCGGGGCGGTACCGGCCAAAAAGCTCGTCCCGTCTGATAGCTGAAAGCTGAAAGCTGAGAGCTTCCAATGCGACGACGAGTAGTCATCACCGGTATGGGCGCGATCACGCCGCTGGGCCACAGCGTCAAAAGCATGTTCGAGGCGGAACTGGCAGGACGGAGTGGCGTCGGGCCGATCTCGCACTTTAACGCCCGCCGTTTTCCGACGACCTTCGCCTCCGAGGTCAAGGATTATGACCTGGCGCACTTCGTGCCCGACGCCGGCGCCTGGGCCCGGAAGTGCGGCTTCAATAGCCTCTTCGCTGCCGGTGCCGCACAGCAGGCCCTCAAGGACGCCGGTCTTCTGGACGATGGCCGCATGGACCGCAGCCGCTTCGGCGTCTATCTCGGCTGCGGCGAAGGCGTGCAGGACTTCGACAATCTCATTCCCATCATCGCCCAGTCGTACACACCCGATACGCGT
>JBBQPD010000391.1:0-6108 GCA_038331535.1 Gemmatales bacterium
CCTAACGGTCGCGGCTCGTAAACCCCACTTCTGGGACAGATTCGAACTGTAAACAGCAATATACTTGATGGAATGAATAATAAACAATTATTCCCTGTTCGCCCGCCGGTGTAGGGTAAGTGTGCGGGCCGGGAGGTGAGACCTCGCTGAGAGGCATCCTGTTGGCCGCCGAATTGGGGCTGCCCGCGGAACTCTTTCGGAGGATCGGAAATGAAACGTGCCGCGATGGTTGTCTGTCTGGCTGCGATCCTGGGGCGGCCTGCCCCGGCAGGCGCGAGCGACCCGATCGGGGGTTTCGCCCTCATGGACAAGGTGATCTTCGAGCAGGGCGAGTCCGCGCCGGACCGCGTTCAGGTCTGGGGTACTTTCGTGCTGGCGAACGAACCCCGCGGGCGGAGTTACTACGCGCCGGCTGCTGGATACCTCTACTATTCCTTGCCGCGCGGCAAGGAGGAGGCGTGCCGCAAGGAATGGACCGACATGAAAAAGCTGGCGGGCACCGGCCAGGTGTTCGCCTTCGGCAACAGCTACGATCCGAAGAACATGGGCCGCGTTCGCAAAGCGTCTGAGAAGGCCGACAAACCGGACACCTACCCGATGGGAGTCGGGATCATCCGAATGAACGCGGATTCGGATTACGCGCCCGTCCGGAACCTCTTCGCGTTCCCGACACCGGTTTCACCCGGCGATGGCGACCTGATGCCGCCCGGCAAGATTACTCTGGCGGTCCGAAACATCGTGGACAAGCAGCACGCGAAGGCGGCCTATGTCTTCGAGTTCGAGGCCGGCGGCGTGAAGGAAGTCAGTCCCGCCGTGCCCGCAGGTGAGAAGGAGACCACGTGGTCGCCGGCGCGGGAGTTCAAGCCGGGTGAGAAGGTGATCTGGCGCGTGCGGGCGGTCGAAGGCGAGTGGAAAGGCCCCGTCGCCGAGTCGCGTTTCCAGACGAAAGGGTAGCCATGACTTCGGCAACGCTGAGCGTGCCGCGGCGGGGCGTCCTGCGGCATTCCCGCTGGGACGCCCTGCTCTTGGTGTTGGCTGTCGCGCAGGGTGCCCTGCTGGTTGCCGCGCCGCTGCTACCGGTCGTGGCCATCGGACTGTGGTGGAACTGCAACACCGTCGCGCACTGTTTCATCCACCGACCGTTCTTCCATTCGCGGAAGCTGAACACCCTGTTCGCCCTGTATCAGACCGTGCTCCTCGGCGTACCGCAGGCTATCTGGCGCGGCCGGCACCTCGCGCACCACGCCGGGACGCAGTGGCGCTTCCATCTCACTCGAAGCGTCGCCATCGAGTCCACGTTGGTGCTTGCCCTGTGGACAACCCTGATCGTGTGCACGCCGTGGTTCTTTCTGACCGTCTACGTCCCCGGCTACTCGATCGGCCTCGGCCTGTGTTTCCTGCACGGCTTTTATGAGCACCGAGGGGCGACAACGAGTCATTACGGAGCGCTGTACAACGCCCTCTTCTTCAACGACGGCTATCATGTCGAGCATCACCTCAACCCTTCGACGCACTGGACGCGGTTGCGCCAGGCGGAGCCAGGAGCGCCCGCCAGCCGCTGGCCCGCGGTACTGCGCTGGCTCGACGGCTTCTCGTTGGACGGGCTTGAACGCGGGGTGCTGCGCTCGCCCCTGTTGCAGCGTTTCGTGCTGCGTTGTCACGAGCGCGCTTTTCGCAGGGTTTTGCCCGCGTTCCCGCCCTCGCCGAAGGTTTGCGTGGTCGGCGGCGGCCTCTTTCCGCGGACGCTTCTCGTCTTGAAACAGCTGCTGCCCGACGCGCAGTTCCGTGTCGTCGATCGCAGCGCCGACAACCTCGCCACCGCACGGTCGTTCTTCCCTGCGGATGCGGACCTTGAATTGGTCCATGAAGTGTACGACCCCGCCCGACTCGACGGCGTGGACCTCGTCGTTTTTCCCCTGGCTTTCGTTGGCGATCGGGAGGCGATCTATCGTCATCCGCCGGCGCCGGTCGTGCTCGTTCACGACTGGCTCTGGCGCCGCCGTGGCCGCGGAGCCGTCGTCTCCTTGCTGCTGCTCAAACGCCTCAATCTGGTGCGGCCATGAAAGCGCTGAGTCTGTTCGGGGTCTTCGTCGTCGCGCGGGTGCTGGTGCTGGCCGGGCGCGATCTGCCGCACTCGGTATGGCTCGCGCCCGCGTATCTCTGGCAAGACGCACTGGCCGCACTCCTCTTCGCCGCCCTTGATCTGACGGCCCGCAAGCGTCCCTGGCTGACCCGGGGCGTCTACGGCTGCGTCGTCCTTTACATTGCGGTGAATGTGCCCGTCGCCTGTCTGCTCTCGACGCCGCTGACGTGGCCGATGCTCCGCGCCGCCCGCGGCACGCTCGCCGATTCCATCACGCACCACGTCACCGGGCCAAACTTGTTGCGCATGTCGGCCGTGTTCGCGGCGGCGGTCGCGTTCCCGCTGCTGCTGCGCCGCAAGGGGCCAGCGCTGGCGCCGCGCCTGCGCCTGGTCCTCGTCGTGGGCGCCCTGGTCCTCGTGCTGATCGGACCGTTCGCGGCGGCGCGGCTGGCGACGCGCGGACTGGAGCGCAACGTGCTTGCCGTCCTCGTGACCACGGCCCTACCGCGCGTCGCGGCGGCGGACCTTGAAGGAGACTGGCGCCGCAGTCCCTTCGGCAGCCCGCGCGGCGCGGACCTGTCGCGCTTTCGCGACGCCGCCGCCGGCCGCAACGTCGTCCTCGTTCACCTCGAATCGACGGCGGCCGCACATTTGCGTCCTTACGGCGCTGGGATCGACCCGATGCCACGCCTCTCGGCGCTGTCCCGTCAAGCGATCCTGTTTGAGAACGCCTACTCGGCTTACCCGGAAACGATCAAGAGCTTCGTGGCCGTTCACTGCTCCGTCTACCCCGCGCTCGACACGCGCTCGGAGATGTATCAGCAGGCCCCCGCCCCACCGCTGGCGGCCGTGCTCGCGCAGGCCGGTTACCGCACGGGACTGTTCCACTCGGGCCGCTTCGGCTATCTCGGCATGGATGCGGTCGTGCGCGGACAGGGCTTCGACGCCGCCGAGGACGCCGGAGCCATCGGCGGCGAGCACGACTCCAGCTTCGGCATCGACGAGCCATCCACGGTGCGCCGCATGCTGCGCTGGATCGACGATCAGCCGAAGGGCCGACCGTTCTTCGTGACCTATTTGCCGATCGCCGGCCATCATCCTTACGAAGTGCCGGAACGCGGGCCATTCGCGGGGGCGGACGATGTGGATCGCTACCACAATGCGCTGCACTACGCTGACGCCGCCCTGGGCCAGCTGCTCGACGGCCTGCGCGCCCGTGGATTGGAGCGCGACACGTTGATCGTCGTCTGCGGCGATCATGGCGAAGCGTTTGGCGAGCATCCGGGGAATTACGGGCACACGCTGTTTCTCCACGAAGAGAATGTGCGTGTTCCTCTCCTCGTCGCCGTCCCGGGTCTGCTCACCGAGCCGATTCGCGTCCGGCGGGTGGCCGGCCTCGTCGATACGGCGCCGACCGTCCTCGATCTTCTCGGCCAGCCGCCGTCCTCCGAGTACCAGGGCCGTTCCCTGCTCGATCCCGAGGAGGGCATGGCCCTGTTCTGCACCGACTACACCCTGGGCCTACTCGGCCTGCGCGACGGCCGCTGGAAGGTCATTCACGAGCTGGAGTCCGGCCGTTCGCAGCTTTATGACCTGGAACACGATCCGGCCGAACGACACGATTTGGAGGATACTCACCCCGAACGTGTCGCGACCTACCGCGATCACCTGTTGCGCTGGGCCGCGGCGCAAAAGTACCGGGTTACGCGCCACAATTGAAGCAATCGTCAGGAGCAGTCGGGAGGTATTCCTGTTACCCGTCGCGCCAACTATTACCGCGGCATAGAAGATCGTCTCCCACCAGCCTGAAGCGCCGGCGAAGGGCTGGTGGGAGACTATTTTCTATGCCGCGGTAATAAATGCGCAGCGCTCCTGTCCGCTTGATTGAAGGCTCTCTCTGGGCGAGGTAGAACGAGCGGACGCTCCAATCCATCTCCCGTGTCTCCCGAAAATCCCAGTATCGCGGCTCGGTGTGTCAACTCTTCGGATAGGGCGGCGAGAAACTCCTCGGTCATCTTCGTGGGGCGTTCGCCGGCATGCTTTTCAGTCGGGGTAGGATCGGGCAGGGCGGCATCGTAGCACAGGCCGTGGCGCAAGTTCGGTCCCGACAGCCGTTCATCGGGTGAGAGGTAACCGAGACGCCCCCAACGGAGAAACAACGATGAAGAGCCTTATCCTCGCCCTCGGAATCGCCGCTGCCGCCTTCGGCATGACCAGCTCGGCATCTGCTCACGAACCCGAATACCGCGGCGGACATTCGCGGGGAGATTACTATGGCCGGGACTACTACCGGCATGACGGGGGCCGCTACGTCAGCCCCGGATACGGCTACGGCCACTACGAGCCGCGGTACGCGCCCGTCTACCCGTCGTACTACTACGCCCCGACCTACGACTACCGCTACGCTCCGGTGTACCCCTACGGCTATCAGCCGGGGGTGTCGATTGGCATCGTCCAGCCCGGCCTGTCTCTGCAGTTCGGCTTCGGGCGGTAACCCGGTCCAGACGGCCGCCAGGGAACGTCAACGCTCTACAGCAGCCGCACGCGGGCATCACGTCATGCCTCCGCGGCTTCCCTCTACCCTTCTCTAACTCAAGGGAACGGCGTCGCGATGGCGTCCGTTCCCCATATTTACCATCCTCGACGCCTGGCCGGCCATTCACTCTTCCAGCCCGACACGCACGTGCAGGTGGGCGATCGCCGTGTAACCGTTGCGGTCGGTCCTCTCGACCCGCACGAGGTAGTGACCCGGCTTCTCGAAGGCGTGGACCGTCCGGGCATAGCCTTCCCTGGCCAGCTGGACCACATTGCCGTCGCTCTGCACGATGACCTTCGGGCTGCCGTCGCCGAAGTCCCACGTCTCCTTGCCGTCGGTCGTACGGAACGTCCGGACCAGGAACGTCACCGGCTCGCCTGCTTTGATGCCGAACGTCGGCGAGTAGGCGGCGTGGATCGACGGCGGCAAGCGCTCCGGGTGTTCCTTGTCGAGCACGTTCACCACGGCAAAGTCGTAATCGATTCGCCCCGCGCCATCCGTGATCTTCAAGACCTCGCTGTAGACGCCGGGCTTGGGGTAGGTTCGCTCCAGGGTAACGCCAGCCGCGGTCTTGCCGTCGGTGAACGTCCACTCGTAGGACTTGATCTTGCCATCCGCGGACCAGGAGCGGCTGCCGTCGAGAGTGACGATCGAACCGACGGCGGTCAGCTGATGCGGCCGGGCGACAGCCAAAAGCTTCGGCTTGTACTCGCGCAGGTAAGCCTCCCAGAGAAACGCGTAGCCCTCGATGACGCCCCATTTCCCGGACGGCTGGCGGCCGAAGATGTCGAAATGCAGGTGCGACCAGCCGCCGCTACCGCCCTCCTTGCCGAGCAGGCCGATGCGCTGGCCCATCTTGAGCTTCGCGCCGGGCTTCACCTCTGGACCGATGGTATGCAGGTGGCTGTAGCGGTAGTACCAGCCGCGTTCGTCCAGGAGGTAGACCACGTCGTAGCGCGGCTTGGCGGGTGTGTCGTCGTAGCCAGGCAAGATCGCCTTGCCCGCGGAGACCACGAGGCCGTCCGTGGCGGCGACTACCTCGACCATGCCCTCGGCGCCGCCCATGTCCAGCCCATAGTGGTAGTAGATTTGCTTGACGAGCGCGTTCTCGCCGCCATCGACGTGGACCGGTTCGTTGGCCATCTGCGTCGCGCTGGCGAACCAACGTTGTTTGGCCGGGTACAGGAAGGTGCCGGGATTCAGGAGCGGCGCGCCGGCGGGCCAGAGACGCAGGCGCGCATCCTTGACCAGGCCCCAGGGGTCGTTCCCACCGACGTCCTTCGCGCTGTTCTTCCGGTAGCCGCTGGTGACCGGACAGTCGATCTGTACGCCCGCGATCGTCACTGGCAGGCGGTAGTTGGCCGAGACCAGCGAGACGTTCTTGCCGTTCACCTCGACGGTCACCTCCGCCTTGCGGACGGCGCCGCGGAGGCCATCACGTTCCTCCTCGAAGCGGAGCAGTTTGACAGTGACTTTTTTGCCATCGGCC
>JBBQPD010000392.1:0-6089 GCA_038331535.1 Gemmatales bacterium
AGGGAGCGCGGGGAACGCTCCCTGACGGTCGCGGCTCGTAAAACTCATCGGTGGCGTGATGGCGAGCGCGTTCGATCACGTGATGGATACCAAGCACTGGGAGATTCTCGAATCCCAGCACTGGCACTTTCACCTGCCGAGAGTGGGCGGGTTCCAGATCACGAAGTTCATGCTCCTGCAATTGATCGCCGCCGCTCTTATCTTGATCATTTACATTCCGATCGCTCGCCGCGCCCGCTCGGGGGCGCCGCCGCGCGGCTTCTTCTGGAACACGTTTGAGTCGATCCTGACCTTCTTGCGCGAACAGGTGGCGATCCCGAACATCGGCCACCACGACGCCGACCGCTTCGTGCCGTTCCTGTGGACGCTTTTCCTTTTTATCCTGTTCAATAACCTGCTTGGCATGTTGCCGTTCTTCGGTGCGGCGACGGCGAGCATCACCGTGACCGGCGTTCTGGCCCTGAGCGCCTTCTTCGCCATCCATCTCGGCGCCGTCTTCAAGATGGGTGCGGGACATTACCTGAAAACCTTCGTTCCGCACATCGACGCCCCATTCGCGATGAAGCTTTTCATGGTCCCGCTGATCGTGGTCATCGAGGTGCTGGGCGCCTTCATCAAAGCCTTTGTGCTGGCGGTGCGGTTGTTCGCCAACATGTTCGCGGGCCACATGGTGACGGCGATGATCCTCGGCTTCATCGTGATGGCCAAGATGACCAGCCTGTTCTGGCCGATCACGTTCGGCAGCGTGCTGATGGTGACGGCCCTGAGTTGCCTGGAATTGTTCGTCGCCTTCCTGCAGGCGTTCATCTTCGTGTTCTTGACGTCGCTGTTCATCAGTTCGGCGCTGCATCCGGCGCACTGATTCGTCCCGACCGGAGGGAATGCCCGCGTGGGCGACCGGGAGAGCGGGCGCATTTACTGACCGATGGCTTTCTTCGAGCTAGGAGAAGTTGACTTCATGACCAGCAAACTGTTCGGCAAAGTGGCGATGGCCCTGGTAGTTCTCGCCTGCACCGCGACGCCGTTGTTCGCGGAAGCGACGGATAAGGGTGCGGCCCCGTTCTACGGCGTCGGCATCGCGGCCGGTCTCGGGGCCGGCCTGGCGATCATCGGCGCCGGCATCGGCTTCGGCAAGATCGGCTCCGCCGCCCTCGAAAGCATGGCGCGTCAGCCGCAGGTCGCCGGCGACGTCGGCAAGAACATGTTGACCATCGCCGCCCTCCTCGAAGGCGCCACGTTCTTCAGCCTGATCGTCTGCATCATCATGGCCCTGAAGGCGTAAGCGCGAGACTTCCAGCCATATAGCCCCCGGCTCGCCGGGGGTGCGGCGTGTACCCCCGGCAAGCCGGGGGCTATATGCGTTTCTTATTGAGGACGTCATGCGTTCCGTGATGATTCGTCGTCTCCTGACCCCAGCCCTCCAACTCCTCGCCTTACTTTTACTCGTCGGCTCTGTGCGCGCGGAAGCCAAGTCCGAGAAGACGCACGAGGCGAAGGTCAAAGGCGAGTTCATGGAGAAGGGCAAGCCGGAGGAGAAAGATTTCGATCTCGATAACCCTGCCGATGTAAAGCAGCTGAGCGATCTTCTGAAAGAAGGCAAGGTTGTCTCTGTCGAGGTCGAAAAGCCGCCGGAACTGCTGAAACTGCACTGGGATCTCGGCTTGTGGACGTTGGTGGTCTTCCTCGGCCTGATGTTCGTCCTGAGCAAGGTCGCCTGGAAGCCGATGCTTGAAGGCTTGCGCAATCGCGAGGACAACATTCGCAAGGCCCTCGACGACGCCGAGTTGTCGAAGAAGGAAACCGCCGAGATGCGGCAGAAGTTCCAGTCGGAAATGGACAAGACCAACGAGAAGGTTCGCGACATGCTGGAGGCGGGTCGGCGCGACGCCCAGCGGACCGCGGACGAGTTGCTCGCCAAGGCGAAGGCCGACATCCAGGCCGAGCGCGACCGGCTGCGGCGCGAGATGGACGTGGCCCGCGACCAGGCGATCAAGGAGCTTTGGGAGCAGACCGCGACGCTGGCGACCCAGGTTTCCAGCAAGGCCGTCCGCCGGCAAATGAACGTGGACGACCATCGCCGGTTGGTGGACGAGGCGCTGACCGAGCTGCGCCAGGCCGCGGCCGCGAACAAAGCTCAGATGAACTGAGGATTGTCGCCGCTTGCGGCTTAGCGGTGCCCGCCGCGAAGCCGCAAGCGGCAATTGTTTCGGAGCCTCCATGGCGGCGAACGTGGAACAAACTCAGCGTCAGAAGGCCGACGTCGGCGCACAGCGGATCGCGCAGACCTACGCCCAGGCGCTGCTCGACGCCGCCGAGAAGCAGCACCAGGCCCGCGAGACGTTGGAAGATTTCGACGCGCTCGTCGGCCAGGTCTTTCATGCCAAGCCGGAAATGGAGAAGTTCCTCTCTAACCTCGCCGTCGGTCGCGAAGCCAAGGGGGCGGCCCTTCGCGCCACCTTCCAGGGGCGCGCCAGCGAGGTGTTCACGAACTTCCTGCTCGTCGTCAACGAACACGACCGCCTCGATCTCCTCCGATCAATCCTGGCGGCTTACCGGGAAGAATTCGAGCGGCGGACGAACAAGGTTCGCGTTCACGTTCGCTCGGCGGTGCCGCTGGCCGACGACCAGCGCGAGCGTTTACTTTCCGAGCTGCGCACGGCCTTGAACCGCGAGCCGGTGCTGGAGACGCAGGTCGATCCCGACCTGCTCGGCGGACTGGTGGTGCGCGTCGGCGACAGCCTGTTCGACGGCAGCGTGCGCACCCGAATTGACGCGATACGGAATCAACTCATCGAGAGAAGCAGTCATGAGATTCAAAGCGGACGAGATCGCTTCAGTTCTTGAGAGCGAAATCTCGCACTTCCAGGCCAAGATTCAGACCGACGAGGTCGGCCAGGTGCTGGAAGTCGGCGACGGCATCGCGCGCATCTACGGCCTGTCCAGCGTCATGGCCGGCGAGATGGTCGAGTTCCCGCGCACCGGGACGACGGCGATGGCCTTCAACCTGGAAGAGAACTCCGTCGGCGTCATCATCCTCGGCGATTACAAGCGGATCATCGAGGGCGACGACGTTCGCACCACCGGAGCGCTGTTGCGCGTGCCGGTCGGCGACGCCCTGATCGGCCGCGTCGTCGATCCGCTCGGCCGGCCGCTCGACGGTAAAGGCCCCATCGTCACCGACCTGAGTCGAGCGGTCGAGTCGATCGCGCCGGGCGTCGCCGGCCGCCAGCCGGTGGACGTGCCCTTGCAAACCGGCATCAAGGCCATCGACGCCATGACGCCGGTCGGCCGTGGCCAGCGCGAGCTGATTATCGGCGACCGCAAGACCGGCAAGACGGCCATCGCCATCGACGCGATCATCAATCAGAAGTCGGAAAAGGTCATCTGCGTTTACGTCGCCATCGGCCAGAAAGAATCATCAGTCGCCAAGATCGTCGAGGCGTTGCGCGAGAACGGCGCGATGGACTACACCATCGTCGTCTCCGCGGCGGCTTCGGACCCGGCGCCGTTGCAGTACATCGCCCCGTATGCTGGCTGCGCGATGGCCGAGTATTTCATGTACGAATTCGGCCGGGACACGCTCTGCGTCTACGACGACCTGTCGAAGCAGGCCGCCGCCTACCGCCAGCTGTCGCTGCTCATGCGGCGCCCTCCCGGCCGCGAGGCGTTCCCCGGCGACATCTTCTACGCTCACTCGCGCCTCCTGGAACGCTCGGCCAAGGTCGCCGAACAGTTCGTCATCGTGCCCGCCGACGCCGACGACAAGCAGGTGACGGCCGACTGGGGCGTTAACAACGAGCTAGGCGAGCGCCGCCAGCCCGGCGAGAAGGGCCGGGTCTACTTCGGCCCCGTCGATAAAGAACATGCCCAGAAGCACGAGCTGCCCAAGTTTCCCGGCCACAAGCTCGTGAAGATCGCCAGTTCCGGCGGTTCGCTGACGGCCCTGCCGATCATCGAGACGTTGGAAGGCGAAGTGTCGGCGTATATTCCGACGAACGTGATTTCGATCACCGACGGCCAGATTTATCTTCAGCCCGACCTGGCGAACGCCGGCATCCGTCCCGCCATCGACGTGGGCATCTCGGTGTCGCGCGTCGGCGGCAAGGCCCAGATCCCGGCCATGAAGACCATCGCCGGCGGTCTGCGTCTCGATCTCGCGGCGTTCCGCGAGCTGGAGGCCTTCGCCCAGCTCGGCACCGACCTCGACAAGGCGACACAGTCACAGCTGGACCGCGGCTATCGCATGGTCGAGATTCTGAAGCAGAAGCAGTTCCGGCCGATGAACGTCGTCGATCAGGTCATGATCATCTACGCCGGCACGAAGGGTTACTTGGACAAAGTGCCGCAGAAGCAGGTCGCGAACTGGGAGGAGCAGTTCCTGCTCTTCGTGAAGGAGCAGAAGCCCGACGTGCGCAACCTGCTGCTGAGCGGTCGGAAGCTGACGAAAGAGATCGAGGAGAAACTGATCGCCGCGATCACCGCTTTCCAGGAGCAGTTCAAGGCGGCGTGATGGAGCGAATCACCGTGACGATTCGACCCTTACAACTCGACCGGCGCACGCCTTCCCAGAAGTATGCGGCGACCCTTGCGGCAACAGGAAGGCGGGATCTTTTTCAACCGGAGGAATACGGGCCGGAACCCGGCGACATTCAGGACTGGCAGATTAAACACCTGCGCACCTCAACGAAATTGTCGAGTTGGGGGAGGATGATGGCCATTGCCCCACTCGAGGTCATTCGCTTGCTCAACCGTGCGAAAGTGAGCTTTGTCTTGGTGGGTGGCTACGGCATTGAGGGATGGCGGAAGGAATCGCGTGCTACCGAAGACGTGGATCTCGTGGTCGCAACACGCCATTTAAGGAAAGCCGTCAAGGTTTTATGCGCGGCTTTTCCGCAGCTTGAGCCTGTTGACTTTGACGTGGTTCTGCGGCTACGCGATCGAGAAACCCAACAGGTTCTCATCGATCTGATGAAGCCGGTTCAGCAGCCGTACCGGAAGGTGTTCAAACACACGAAGAAAATCGCAACCGGGAGTGAGTCCTACCGTGTGCCGTCGCTTGAGATGGCTCTCGCGATGAAGTTTTCGGCGATGACCAGCGATCGTCGACAGGTGGCGGACAAATATGTCGACGCCCACGACTTTATTCTGATGGTGAAAAAGAACCCGGATTTCGACCGGGAGAAACTTGCCGAACTCGGCTCCTTGATTTATCCCGAGGGCGGTCAAGACGTTCTCGAGATGGCCCGCCAGGCGTTGGCGGACGAACGGCTTATTATTTAGGTGGCTCGTGGTCGAGTTCATCTGGATCGAATGGAACTTGGCCAAAATCGACAACCACAACCTCTCCACGGATGAGGTCGAGTTCGCCTGGTATAATCGAACGGATTACCGATGGCGAACACATCCGGTCAATGGGGAATACTGTGAGAGCTTGGGCGAGTGCCCGAACGGCCGTATCATCAATATCGTTTGGCGCTTCGTCAAGAACGAAGGGGACGACACCGAACAGGTTTTTGTCATCACGGCATACTGAGAATGAAAATGAACACACCTACGCGAAGCGCTCGGCCGGAGACGCGAACTTCGCAGCAGATCCAGGCCGACGCGGCGGCGGCCGCTGGAAACTGGGAAGGTTTCGAGACGAAGGAGTTGATGTCGGAAGAGGAAGCCCGCGCGCTAATTTTGCAGCGTCGCAAGGTGTCAACGGTGGCAGCGCTCGCACAGCTCGCGGCGGAGCACGTCCGCCTCCAACCATTCCGCTGGAAGGACAGGGTCTTTCGTATTCTGCGTTGCGAGTATGTTGGCGATCACGCGGAGGTCGAAGTCGTGCCTTCCGACCCGGAATTCATCGCCGAAGTGAAACGCCGCGTCGAACAGGATCGGTTCCACACGCTGGCCTACTACCAGGGGTTCGGCTTCATCAGTTTCCCCGAAGATTACGCCAAGTTCGCAAGTTGAACGAGGAAGAACACCCGCCGAACAACGGAATTCCACGATATGGCTAACACCCGCGCACTCGTCAAACGCCGCAAGGCGATCCGCAACATCCGCAAGATCACGCGGACGATGGAGTTGATCGCCACGGCGCG